>CAJXWI010000028.1 GCA_913062735.1 uncultured Arcobacter sp. | reverse complement strand
TTTTTACTAATGAGTGAACCTCTTTGAATATCTTTGATATTCACACCTTGTAAGTTCAGTGCCGCTCGTGATGAAATACCAGCTTCCAGTGCATTTTCACCATGGACTTGAATATTTTTGATTTTTGATTTTTTAGAAGCTTCACAAATAAATACTTCCTCATTTAATAGAAGTGGTTTACCTAAAACTGTACCTGTTACAACTGTACCAATTCCTTTTGGAGAAAAGACTCTATCCACGTAGTATCTAAAGAAGTTTTCATTGGGTTTTGCACTGGCATCTAGAGTGAAGAGTTTATCTTTGAGTGTCTCAATACTTTGCTCATCATAAATTGAGACTTCTTGAACAAAAAGAATATCAAAATCAAATTCTTCTAAAAACTTAATGGTTTTTGCCTTCGTGTCATTTAAGGTAAGCTCATCTACTAAATCTTTTTTTGTAAGGGTTAGAATGATATTTTTGATTCCCAGAAGATTGATAATTTCGATATGTTCAACAGTTTGGGGCATAATACCTTCTGCCGAACTTACTATTAACATAACCGCATCAAAACCAAAAGCACCCGCAATCATATTTTTTACCAGTTTTTCATGTCCTGGAACGTCAATGAAGGCAATATTTCTCTCACCTCGTTGCAGATTAGAAAATGACAAATCAATAGTAATACCTCTTTGTTTCTCTTCTTTAGTTTCATCTCCTTCATAACCATTTATTGCATGAATTAGCGCAGTTTTACCGTGGTCAATGTGTCCAGCTGTTCCTATGATTAAGTTACTCATTATTTCTCTCTCGCAATTGCATTGATGATATCTTGAATACGTTTGATGTCATTTTCATTTATGGTTCTAAAATCAAGTAGAAATTGTTCTTTTTCAATTCGTCCTACTAAATTTTGTGCACGTAATAGTTTTTCTATTTTGTTGGGCTTATAATTTTTAAACTCTAAACTAAGGGCAATAGTTGGTATTTTTTGGTTGGGAGTAGTACCTCCTCCAATAACTGTTGTGGTTTCAATGATACTTGTTTGACAGTTTTCCAATAAGTTCTCTTGTAAGGTGAGTGCTCTTTGTTTTAAAACTTCTGTTGAAGTAAATAACATTTTTAAAGTAGGAATCTCATCTATATTTCCTAAAAGAACAGATTTAATATTTTCTTCTAAAATAGCTAAGGTGATTTTATCCACTCTTAACATTCGTAAAAGATGATTCTTTTTTAGTTTTGCAATAAGTTCTTTTTTACCAACAATAATACCCGCTTGCACAGAACCTAAAAGTTTGTCTCCTGAGAAAGAAAGTAGGGAGGGTTTGTTCTCTAAAAGTTTTAAAACAGACGGTTCCTCTTGGTCTAAATTATAAGGTAAGTCAACTAAGTGACCACTTCCCATGTCATAATAATCAAGTAAGTTTTTCTCTTTTGCTAGTTTTACTAACTCTTCACAAGATACTTCGCTAGTAAAACCTTCAATACTATAATTTGATTTATGTACTTTCATAAGCATTGCTGTATTTTCATTGATATTGTCTTCATAATCATAAAGATGGGTTTTATTAGTAGCTCCTACTTCTTTTAAGATAGCACCGCTTTGGCTCATCACTTCAGGGACTCTAAATGAACCCCCAATTTCAACTAACTCACCACGTGATACAATTACTTCTTTGTTTTTAGCAAAAGTATTTAAAATTAAAAATACAGCAGAAGCATTGTTATTTACAATTAATACATCTTCACAATCTAAGAGCGTGCAAATTACTTTGGAAATATGCGTATATCTCTCACCTCGTTTTCCTTTTTGCACATCGTATTCAAGATTGTTATAAGAAGTCACTACATTTTTGATATTTTCAAAAGTTTTTTCATTGATTAAAGAACGCCCAAGATTGGTATGAATAATTACACCTGTTGCGTTTATTAACGGCCGTAAAGAAGGTTCTGTAATATGTTTATATTCGTTAATAATCTCTTTTTTTAAAGCGTCAAGATTAACTTCTTTTGTTTTTTCATTCAGAATGTTTAAACGTAAAGCGTCTATTTTTTCTTTTACAATTTTTGTGAGTAGTTTTGTTGAAAAAGGCTTAAAGTCTTTGTCATTGATAAACTTATCAATCTTTGGTATGGATTTTAATAAAACCATTGTGTCCCTTTTAGTTAAATTTTATATATTTTATAGTACTATTTCAGCTCTTTAGTTGGGGGGCATGTGATCCTGGCGGACACCACAGGTTTCAACCCTGATTGTCGGTTTTTGTGTAAACGCCGAGGGAGGTTCGATTCCTTCGCCTTCTCGCCAATTAAAGACTATATTAAATCTTTTAAATCCCCAAAAAACTTCTTCATAACATCTTTATTTTAGATATTAACACTGTAAATATTACTTTTATTAAAACGCAATTGTATCAAAAACAAGGTTTTTTCAGCTTAATATCATTGTTCTTATTATTTATATACTAGAAAAATCAATTCTTTAACATTTAATTAAAAAATATTCAGACTTCATTTTATACTCATTTTGTTACTAAAGATTAATTAATTTCAATTGTAAGCTTTAATTATAATTAAAACATTAAAAATTCTATGTACTTTTATTTGACTAAAAGTATATATAATGATATAGTATTAAGCAAAAAATATTATAAGACTTGAAATTTATGAAAGAGGAAAATGATTACAGCTTATATTGGGGTATCTAAAAATAAGAATGATAACTTCGTACAAAAAAAAGCAATAATTAACTATGCCCTCAAAAAAGACTTATGTATTGATGACTTTTTATATATTGATTTGCTTTCTAAAAAAGAGAAAAAAGAAACAGAAGTTCACGATTTTTTCACTTCTTTTAAAGAAAATGATGTTCTTGTTATTTATGAAATGAGCAAATTAGGTAGAAGTACTCAAGAAGTTCTTCTCCTAATTTCTAAGCTCATAAGTAAAAAAATCATTTTGCATTTTATAAAAGAAGATTTGTTTATTAATCCTAATAATACAAAAGATCTTAGAAACCAAACAATAATAAATTTACTTGGAATTATTTCCAGTTTAGAAAAAGAAGTGCTTTCAAACAGAGTAAAAGAAGCATTAAGTATTAGAAAAGAAAAGGGTTTATCGCTTGGTAAACCAAAAGGTGTGAACCAAAAATCTAAATATGATGCGCATAAAGATCGTATTGTTGAATTAAAAGACTTAGGGGTATCCTTAAGTCAAATCATCAACAAACATTTAAAGCCTGTTATGGATAGTTGTACGGTTCAGAGTTTATCAACGTATTTAAAAAGAAGGAGTTTATAATGTCAGCTGATACTATTAAGTATTTAGTTCTTGCTTATTACTTGGTTTTATTTATTGTGTGGGTAATAAATAAAGTAGCAAAAAGTGTTAAAAAAAGTGAACTTAGAAAAAGAAATGATAAATCGCAAGTGTATATGGCACCCCTACGATTTGAATAAATAAGACTTATAAGTGAAGTGGTCTAGTTTAAGAACTCTTGCATACAGGAATCTTCTTGAATAATAAATCCACTTCTTGTAAGTTCTGTTTTACGTGCTGCTTCAATGGCTATGATTAGTCCTGTATTTTCTCTTTGATATACATCATAGGCTCTGTAGTTATAAATATCTCCATCTATAACTTTTATTCCATTATGAAAGGATTCTTCAAGAATTTTACTTTTCATTTTCTTTGAGAAAATAATAGCTACATCAATATTATCTTTTAAAAGAGAGTTTAAATACTCCCAATTATCAACTAATATCCCTTTTTGTTTGCCTGCTCTTGAGTAGGTTAGATGGTAATTTTTTGGCAGTTTTTTTCTGCTTTTTTTGATGTCATATTTTGTATAGTCAAAAAAAGTAACTTCAGAAAAGAGTTCCATAATGTTTTTATATTCTTCTTCTTTATAAGAAAAAGCTTCTTTTTCCCATAAAATATCTGAAGTTCCATTTAGTTGAATGGAGGGATGCAAACCTTTTCTTTTTGCTCTTCTTATTAAAGCAGCTATTTCTTTGCATAATTGAGCAAAAAATGCTTCTCTTTGTAGAAGGAATTTAAACGTTCTTTTAAAACGAGCTTGCTTTATTTTATTTTTCTCAAAATCAGAAGTTTTAAAAATACCTTGGTGATAAATACATGAGGTTGCACAGCCATTGGTTGCTTTTTTACAAAGGTTTACCTTGGCTAAATTAATTGCACCTTCATCGTATGCAACACCATAATATTTGGCATTGTTAAGGTTTTTTTGAGGCGCTAGGTATAAAGTTCCAACCAAATACCTGTCTTCTTCAGTAATAATATTTTCTTTAATAGTAAGCAAGGTGCTTGTATCGTAGTTATAATCCAATTTATATCTTTATATGCTTATTTGTATATGCTTTTTTGTAGTAGAATTGTATCAAATCAATCTTAAAAAAGATTGATTTGTTAATGAAATATTAATAGATTATGAGTTCTTTTTCTTCTTTTTTTGTGACTTGCCCTATAATAGTGGCATAACCAAAAGAATAATCTTGTATCTTATTTATGTATTCTTTTGCATCTTCTTCTTTCATGGCAATTAATAAGCCCCCAGAAGTTTGTGCGTCACACAAAATTGTTTTTGTAATATCATCTATATTGTTTTTATATTCAATTTTATCTTGTAGGTATTTGAAGTTTTTTCTGCTTCCACCTGGAACAATATTGTTTTTACAAAGATTAATTGATTCTTTTATAATAGGAACCAAAGAAGAATCAATACTATAAGAGTGCGTACTTGCAGTTGATTCCAAGGCATGACCTAATAAACCAAAGCCTGTAATATCTGTACACGCACTTACTTCATAGTCTTGTAATAATTGTGAACTAAAATAATTTAAACTCTCCATAATATCAACGGTATGATTAATAGCAGAGCTTTCAAGTAAGTCTCTTTTAATAGCAGTCGTTAATATACCTAAACCAATAGGTTTTGTAAGTACTAAAACATGTCCAATTTTTCCTGCATTGTTTTTTAAAATACGATCAGGATGAATCATTCCTGTTACACTTAATCCATAATACATTTCTGGGCTTTCAATAGTATGACCGCCCATTAAAACTCCACCACACTCTTTGATTTTATCATTTCCACCACGAAGCATTTCATCTAAAACTACTTTTGGAAAATTAGCAGCATCAAAACCAACTATATTCATAGCTGTAAGAACTCGTCCTCCCATAGCAAAAACATCAGAAAGTGAATTAGCAGCTGCAATTTTCCCATAAATATAGGGATCATCTACAACAGGCGTAATAAAATCTAAGGTTTGAACAAGGGCTTCTTCTTCATTTATTTTAAAAACAGCAGCATCTTCACTGTTTTCAAAGCCAACTAGAACATTTTTATTATCTGGTACAAGTGCGCTTATAGTTTGTTTTAGATCCTCCGGACCCATTTTAGCCGCACAACCAGCTGCTCTAACGAATTTTGTCAATTTATATTGATTATCCATTATTTTACTTTGTAATTTATTTGTAAACAATTATATCAAAGCAAGGTAAAAAACTTTTTAACTTTAGAGTAATTTATAACCTTCTTGAGGAATATTCACAATAATATCCTTGGGCAATTTTTTTCTTAATTCTTTTATAAAGGTTTTTAATGCAGCTGAACTCATGCATTTATTTTCCCAAATACGCTCTTCTATTTTTGCATAACTAAGAATACAACACTCTTTGTATTCATATAAAAGTTCTAAAAACTCTTTTTCTCGTTTTCTTAATAATATGTTTTGATCTTTATATAATAACTCTCTTTTTGCAGAATCTAAGTATATATCATCGCTTAATTGTATGAGCTGTTGTAATTTATCTTCAAAGGAAGCTAAGAGTCCTTCAAGAAGTTTTTCAGAATTAAGGGGTTTTAAAATAAAATGATTAACCTTTAAGTTGATTAAATCCATCAAATATTCTTCATTAGAAAAAGCAGTCAATAAAATTATTTTGGTGGAAAAATCCTTTTTACGTATTTTTTTAACTAAGTCAATGCCATTTCCATTTTGCATTTGAATATCTGTAATAATGATGTTTGGTTTGTATTCTAAATATAAATCATAACCTTCATTTCCGCAATTACAATCATAAATTTCTTTGAAATAATACTTAAGTGTATTTACCAGTCTTTTCCTAATACCATCTTCATCTTCTACACATAAAACTGTATAATCTTTTAACTGTGTAAATAAGGTTTCATTCATATTTTTGCCCTTAGAATTATTTCAAAAACTGCGCCATTGTCTTCGTTTCTAACATTTAATTGTCCGTTCATATTCTTTTCAATAATCATTTTTGACATGTATAGTCCCAATCCAGTACCTTTTGAAGAACTTTTTGTAGTAAAATAAGGTTCGAAAATAATATTAATATTTTCTTCTGTAATACCTCCTGCATTGTCTTTTATTGTAATGTAGACGTAATTATCTGTTTGTTTAGTACTTAGATTTATTCTTGGGTCATTAACATTCTTATCTTCAAAAACATCTCTGCTATTAAGCAAAAGATTTAAAATAACTTGTGAAAACTCCCTTGGATAACCATTGATAATAGTTTTTTTATCAAAAGATATATCAATAGCTATTCCATAATCATTTAATGAGGCTTGAACAATACTTAAGGCATTTGTACAAGCATCTTGTAGCATAAAATCTTCTTTTTCTTTACTTGGTTTAAAAAAGTTTTTAAAATCATCAATGGTATTTGACATATAATTTAATAATTGGTCGGATTCTTTAATCCCCTCAAGTACCAGCTTTTCATCAAGTTTTTTAAATTTTATTGCTGTTTCTAGTTCCATTAAAATACCAGATACTTCACTTAAGGGTTGTCTCCATTGGTGCGCAATCATTGATATCATTGTACCCAATCTTGCAAGTCTTGATTGATGCAACATGGCTCTGTCTTTTTTCTGTGCTTCTTCTATTCCAATTTTTATCTTTCTGTGTAAATTGGCATTTAACATTTTTAGTTTTTCTTCTTTTCGTTTAACATTTTTTTGATAGTCTTGGAAGGTTTGTGCAATTTTTCTTGACATTAGCACAGATAATAAAGCAATCATAAGTGTAATTAGAAGAGATACCATTACTACATATTGTATGTATTTTTTTATTCTTTTTTCAAGTTTATTTTTATTAATTAAGATGGAATTTTGTATATCATCAACATATAAACCAGCCTCCAATATCCAATTCCACTTTTCAAAAGCCTGTACATAAGAAATCTTATTTGAAAATTTTGTTTCTTTTTCTTTAGGCCAAAAAGATTTTACATAAGAACCTGCATCAGAATCCAAAGCAGCATCTACAATCATTTGAACAGGAAATTCTTTATTATAGGAAAGATCTTTTTGGTTTTGTCCAAGTTTGTCTTTTCTAAAGGCATCTGCTAATAATACATGATTATTATCATATACAACAAAATGTCCTTTTTGTTCAAAACGAATGCTAGAAATAAAAGATAAAGATACTTTTTTAATAAAATCAATGTCTTTTTGAATATTTTCGATATTTCCTATAATCCAATTAAGTTTTGGTAAATAACGTATAAATACAATTTTATTTGAGTATTCAAATTGTATTAGTTTTCCTTCTTCAAAAAATAAATAGTTTTCAAAAAACTTATCATCAATTTTAAATTCTCTTTTAATATCTTTATTTTTTGCTTGAATTAATTTATTTTTTGCAATATCAAAAGCAAAAAAGTAATTGTCATTTGAAATTTTTGAATTGATTAAATTACTTAAAATATCTTCTTGCAAACTGCTATGTACCTCAGAATTTAAATCTTTATAGAGTTGATTTAATTGTGTACTTAATAAGACCGTACGTTTAATTACTTTTTCGATGGCTGCATTTGTATAAAGTTGTTCTTGTGTAGTTATATATGAGATAACGGTATTAAGTTGATTTTTAATTAGAGCTTTTTGTTTGGTATTAAATTCTTTTTCTATACGCGCACTTTCTTCTGCAAAGTACTCGTTTTGGTTATTTATAAATAAATAAATAGTAAAAATGGTTACAAAAATTACCGCAATAATAGGGGAATATATGATAAGTTTTGGTAGGTTTTTTTCTTTGAACATGAAAGAATTGTACCATTATATTTTCATAATTTATATATAAAAGAGAAAAATAAATGTATTTAGCTGAATTTTATTATTTGTATTTTTTAAGTAAATAACTCACTTTTAGCTCACTTGCATTGGTTAGACTTAAGAAGTTAAAAATTAAAGGAGACGACGTGAAAAAAATTATTCTTGCTTTATTTGTGTTCTTATCATCTATTGCATTCTCTGCAACCCCACAAGTTGGCGGAACATTAGTATTTGGACGAGGTGGTGATACTACTTCTATGGATCCTTCACATGTAACGGATGGTGAAAGTTTTTATGCGGCAACTGCTGTATATGATACATTGGTACAGTTTAAATATGGAAGTACTGAAATTGAACCAGGTTTGGCTACCTCTTGGGATATTTCATCTGATGGTTTAGAATATGTATTCCATTTAAGAAAAGGTGTTTATTTCGCAAAAACTAAATTTTTCAAAGAAAAATCAGAATTTACATCTGCTGATGTTGTATTTTCATTAAAAAGACAATTTGATAAATCTCATCCTTTTAATAAAATTGGTGGAGCATTTAAATATTGGTCTGCAATGGACATGAGTAATATTGTAAAAGATATTGTTGCTGTTGATAAATATACTGTTAAATTTACATTAAAGAAAAAAGAAGCTCCATTTATTGCTAACTTAGGTATGGAATTTGCTTCAATTTTATCTAATGATTATGCAAACATGTTAATGAAAAAGAACAAAACAGGAGATTTGGGTAAAAAACCTGTTGGAACTGGACCATTTGTATTTGTTAAGTGGGTAAAAGATGACAAAATCATTTATACTGCTAATAAGAACTATTGGAATGGTAGACCTTATTTAAATAAATTAATTTTCAAAGTAATTACTAATAATGCTGTTAGAGCTGCTGAATTAAAAGCAGGTTCTATTCACATGATGGATTTCCCAAATCCTGCTGAAGTAGCTGGATTAGAAGCACATGAAAATATTAAAATTATTAGACAAGAAGGATTAAATGTTGGTTATTTAGCGTTTAATACGGAAAGAAAACCTTTTGATAATAAATTAGTAAGACAAGCTATCTCTCATGCTATTAATATGGAAGGTATTGTAAAGTCTGTTTACGAAGGTCTTGGAAAAGTTGCTACGAATCCACTTCCTCCTACAATGTGGTCTTACAATAAAAACCTTAAAGGGTATGAGTACAGTATTGAAAAATCAAAAGCTTTATTAAAAGAAGCTGGTTTTGAAAATGGTTTCGAAACGAATATTTGGGCTATGCCAGTTCCAAGACCTTATAATCCAAATGGAAGAAAAGTTGCTGAAGCTATGCAAGCTGATTTAGCAAAAGTAGGAATCAAAGTTAAAATTGTTTCTTATGACTGGGGAACGTATCTTAAAAAATCTGCAAATGGTGAACACGATATGGTTCTTCTAGGATGGACTGGTGATAATGGTGATCCAGATAACTTCTTAAACGTATTATTATCTAAGCATGCTGCTATGGTTAAACCTGCGCAAAACAGAGCTTTCTGGAAAAATGATGAGTTTACTGCTTTATTAGATGAAGCAAAAGAAATTACAGATCCTGCTAAAAGAGCTGCTTTATATGAAAAAGCACAAGTTATTTTTGAAGAAGAAGCACCTTGGAAACCAGTTGCACATTCAATTGTGGTTGAACCTATGTTGAAAAAAGTTCATGGCTTCAAATTAGATCCTCTTGGAAAAAGAAGATTTAAAGAAGTTTGGTTGTCAAAGTAAAAGAGTAAAATTTAGGTAGAAGTATTCTTCTGCCTATTTTTTTGTCTAATTTTTATATAAAACGCTGTTAAAAGTACAATTTAGAAGATTTTAGTTTTAGTGGCGTAGATAAGAGGAGTATTTTTGTTAAGTTATATTATAAAAAGATTATTGTGGGCAATCCCTACTTTATTAGGAGTATCATTATTGGTATTTTCAATGGTACACATGGCACCAGGAGATCCTGCATTGGTTATGTTGGGTGAACATGCAAGTGCGCAAAGTGTTGCAGAGTTACGTGAGCAACTAGGACTTGATAAACCGCTTTATGAGCAATATATCATGTTTGTTTCTAATGCGGTTCAAGGAGATTTCGGAATTTCTATGGCCTCAGGAGAACCTGTAATTGATGAATTTATGGAGCGTTTTCCTGCTACAGTTGAATTAGCTGTTTTTGCTATGTTTTTTGCAGTAATTGCAGGATTATTTGCAGGTATTATTTCAGCAGTAAAGAGATACTCTATTTTTGATTATGCAGCTATGTCAACAGCACTTGCTGGTGTTTCAATGCCTGTATTTTGGTTGGGTTTAATGTTGATTTACTTTTTCTCAGTTGAACTTGCTTGGTTGCCCGTTTCTGGTCGTTTAGGATATGAGTTTGATATTGAAGGACCTACTGGATTATATTTAGTAGATTCATTATTAGTAAAAGATTACGATGCTTTCTGGGATGCTTTTAAACATTTAATCTTGCCTGCTATTGCTTTAGGAACTATTCCTATGGCTATTGTTGCAAGAATGACAAGAGCATCTATGATTGAAGTTATGAAAGAAGAATATATTAGAACAGCACGTGCTAAAGGATGCTCAAGAATGCAAGTCATTATGGTACATGCTTTAAAAAATGCACTTTTACCCGTACTTACTGTTATTGGTTTAATGGTTGGAACACTTTTTGCAGGGGCAATTTTAACAGAAACAACATTTTCATGGCCTGGAATTGGTAAGTGGTTAATTAATGCGGTTAATCAAAGAGATTTTCCAATTATTCAATCTACTACTTTGATTATTGCTTCTATGTTTGTAATTGTAAATTTAATTGTTGATGTGCTTTATGCCGTTGTTAACCCAAGAATAAGGCTGTCATAATGAATGAAGAAAATAAAATATTAGAATTTTACAAACAATTTAGAAAAAACAAATCGGCACTGATTGGTTTATACATAGTACTTATATTAATATCATGTGCATTATTTGCACCTTTTATAGCACCTTATGATCCTTTAATTCAAAATCTTGATAACAGATTAATTCCTCCTATGTGGAATGAACTAGGTAGTACTGCACATATTTTAGGAACAGATGACTTTGGAAGAGATTTATTTTCAAGAGTAGTATATGGAGCGCGAATCTCTTTAATGATTGGTGTGATTTCTGTTAGTATTTCTTTGGTATTTGGATTATTAATGGGAGCAACGGCTGGATATTTTGGAGGAATGGTAGACATTATTATTATGAGAATAGTTGATATTATGTTATCTATTCCTGCTATTTTATTAGCCATTGTTATTGTATCTATTTTGGGACCTGATTTAATGAATGCAATGATTGCAATTGGTATTGTTGGAATTCCAACATTTGCTAGAATTGTAAGAGCTTCAGTATTGGCTGAAAAAGAGAAAGAATATGTAATTGCTAGTAAAATTAATGGTTCAAGCTCTTTTAGATTAATAACAAAAGTTGTTTTGCCAAACTGTACGACACCTATTATTGTACAAGCTACTATGGGTTTTGCCTCAGCTGTATTAGAAGCAGCAGGTCTTTCGTTCTTAGGTCTTGGTGCGCAACCTCCAACCCCAGAATGGGGAGCAATGTTATCTGACTCTCTACAATTTATTACAACTGCATCATGGATGATTGTTTATCCTGGTATTGCAATATTTTTGACAGTAATGGGATTTAACCTTGTTGGTGATGGTTTAATGGA
>CAJXWI010000027.1 GCA_913062735.1 uncultured Arcobacter sp. | reverse complement strand
GAAGTAACTCAAGCTCCACAACTACTACATCCTCATCTGCCGCAGAACCTGAACCAAATATAAACGATGAACCTATGCAAACAGAAATGAATAACGAACCAAAAAATGATGAAGCTCAAATGGGATCAATTGATGAAATATTAAAAGAGTTCCCTGATGGAATTCTTTCTTTTTTATCAAAAAGTCTTGAAAATGTCAGTTCTAATTCAAAGGATATTTTATGAGACAACAAATCTAAATAGCTTTGATACTCATTTGTGGAGTAGAGATTTTTATCAAGATATTCTTCATATTTCAATATTTCATTTTCATCTAAGTTATTTTGTACATAAATACTCTTGCACTCACAACATTCTACATAATGAAAACTATATTTTTTAAAGGCAAAATTATATTCTTCACTTTTACAAGAAGGACAATTTTTTTGAATATTTCTATTAACACATGTATAGTCTAAATGAAGTTTATCAATTAACTCATCTGCACGAATAGGTCTATTACTATAAGTACTATATTCTTTTATTAAACTCATATTACTCCTTAAAATAATTTTCTAAATGTCTAATAGCACTCATGCCCATAGATTCAACAGCTTCTTTAGCATTTCCACCAATATGAGGGGTGCAAATTAAGTTTGGTAAAGATAAAAAGTCTCTATCTGTAGGTGGCTCCTTTTCGTATACATCCAATGCAGCACCTGCAATTATTTTGTCTTGAAGTGCATATTTCAAATCTATTTCATTTATGATTTTACCACGTGCAGTATTAATTAGATAGGCTGACTTTTTCATGAGTTTTAACTCATCTAAGGTAATCATATTTAATGTTTCATCACTTAATGGGGTATGTATAGTTATGATATCGCACTCTTTATAGATAGTCTTTTTTGTACTTTGAAATAAATTATTACTTTTACAAAAATCATCTTGCTCAATAATATCATTGACTAAAATAGTACAACCAAATGGTTTTATCAAGCGTACCAATTCTTTACCAATATGACCTAAACCAATAATACCAATTGTTTTCCCACTTAACTGAAAACCACCAGACTTATTCCATTCACCAGCTTTTAATTGATTTGACGTTGTATACAAGTTTCTGCTAAACATCAACATAAATCCTAAGGTCATCTCTGCCACAGATGTCTTATTAACTCCACCCGTCCAACCAACAGATACATTTTGTTCAGCACAATCTTCTAAATTAATATTATCTAAGCCAACACCAAATTTTGCTACAATTTTAATCTTAGGCAAATTAACCAATATGCTGTGGTCAATTTTATCCAATCCAACTATAATACCATCTGCATCTTTTAAATACTGTATTAATTCATCTTCATTGAATCTTTTTGCATCAACATTTAAAGTTGTATTTGGGAATAAGTTTTTAATTTTCTTTATAAGAAATTCATTTTTTGAAAAGGCAACAGAAGTAACAACAATTTTTTTCAAGTCACACCCTTTATTCATTAATTAGTCCATATATATGATTATCTAGATATTTTCCATTTTTATAGAAATACTCTTTCATAACACCTTCATGGATAAAACCACATTTTTCAAAAGACTTTATGGATGAAATATTTTCACTCATAATAAATACCGTAATTCTTCTTAAATTTAATGTATTAAAAATATACTCTTTAATAATATTTATACATATAAAAGCATATCCCTTTCCTTGAGATTCATGTTCGCCAATAACGATACCAATTTCACACCGTCTATGAATATAATCAATATGATGTACTCCAATATTACCAATATGTTTATTTGATTTTTTATCAATAATAGCAAAAACAACATCAGTTTTACTATCTAACAAATAATCATAATATTCAGATTGTTTTTCTATTGTATTAGGAAAGGTACCTTTATCTTGGTATTTCGTTACATTTTTATTGTTAAACCAAGTAAACCAAGTACCATTTAAATCATCTTTTCGTAATTCTCTTAAATATATTTCATCAAATTCAAAAAACATTATTTGTCCTTTAATAAATCTAGTATTTTAAACATAATAATATCTTCAGTAATAGAAAATCTAATACAAGATTTTAAGTATTCTTGAGGAAAACCCATTTTTGGTAAAATTTTGTTATCTAAAAATATTTTTTTATGCTTATCAAAATCAAAAGATTTTAATAAAATAAAATTACCTTCGGTTTTGATATATTCCATATTATCCAAAGGAGTATTAAAGAAAATTTCTTTCCATTTTTCCACTTGAGTTATATTTTTATTTAAAATTTCATCTGCTTGAAGTAATGCCTTTTGAGCTAATATTATTGATAAGGAATTCAACTCATCAATTGGTTTCACTTTTCTTAACAAGTTGATATTTTTAGTATTTGATATTGCGTAGCCAACCCTGGAACCAGCCAGACCAAACGCCTTAGAGAAAGTTCTAGTAATGATAATATTATCAAATTCCTTTATAAAGGCCAAGCTATTCACTGAAAAGTAGTAAAAATATGCTTCATCCAATAAAAAAATAGTATTAATTTTTTTGGTGTGTCTTGCAATTGCATATAGTTCTTTCTCCGTAAATGCCGTTCCAGTAGGATTATTGGGGTTGGCTAAGGCAAACAATTTGGTATCCACAGTAATAGAATCTAACACTTTATTAATATTTAGTGTCATGTTTTCATCAAACTTTATTGTTTTAACTTTGGCTTTATTTTGAAAAGCAAAGACATCAAACATTGCAAAGCTTGGTTCCAAAAACACAACAGTATCATCCTCACTAAGAAAGACTCTAAATACAAAATCAATGGCTTGTTCTGATCCTTGAGTAAGTAAAATGTTGTCTATATCTATATTTAAAAATGAAGACAAGTCTTCATAAAGAAAAAATGGATTTGGGTAACTTTTAAGATTATAAATATCCTCAGATGTAATTAAATTCTTATTATTATCAAAAGCACTAAAAGGAGCTTCGTTTTTATCTAAGCAGGTATAAGAAGCTCTATCTGTTTTCTCCAATAGAGGTCTATATAAATCTTCAATATATTTGCTATAGCTCATTTTTTCTTTCTTTCCAAATGTCAAAGTTCTCTTTACCTAATACATCTCCAATAACATCACAACCGTCACAAGGAGCCATATTTCTGTCACACTTAGATAATTTTTTTCTTATGAATTCGATTTTATCACTATTCCAAATGTCTTCTAGTGTATTATTATTTAAATTACCCACTATTCCTTTTTTTTGCCAATCATGGGAACAAATATGGATATCCCCATTAAAATCAATTTTAAGCATGTAAAAAGGATAATAACAAATTTTACTCAATGGTAGTTTTAAGGTATCATCAGATCCCACTTTAAATTCACTTAACTCAATCGCGCCACCACGATTTGAAAATGTTATTCCGTAGTTTCCATCTTTAAGGTATCTTCTTCTCAATATCACTTGCTTGTCATCTAATTTAGCTTCATTTATCATATCATTAAAATATCCCACTTGATGATCTCCATCATACATACTGATATTTAAAACATCTAATCCAGCAGCAAATAATTTTTTCAACAACTTTAAGCTTAATAAATCACCATTGGTAATAATTTCTATTGCTACAGTTTCCAAATTTGTTCTTAATTCCTGAATAAATGAAGCTAGTTTCTTATGGATAAGAGGCTCACTCATTCCCGAGAATATAATTTTACCCGTGAAATTTAATGCTTTTAAGTTTTGAACTATTACTTGAAAAAAATCTTCTTCCATTTTACCATTGTAATTATTTATTTTATAAAAATCTTTATCTGATACCGGACAGAAGGAACAACTTCTATTACATTTATCCAGCAAGTTAATTTCAATAATTGATAGTGTTGAAATTTTTCTTGCAGAAATACTTTTAATTAATTCATCACTTTTTCTTACCGTACTCGGGTCTATATAAACTTTATTTTTCATTACCAGTCCAAATATCTTTTTGAATATGTATCATTCTTTTTTAGTATCACTCCATAAAATCCATCAAAATCAAGTTTTCTCCATAAATATTTTGTAAGACATAAAGGAAATTTCTTTGGATATTGTGTATATTTGTCTCTATATACAATTTCCCATCCCGAAAATTTAAAAACCAAATCCCAATCTTCTGGTGAAAGCTCAAATATATGAATGTTTTCTGCTGCGAAATCTCCTTCATATTCATTTTTCACAAATTGCAAGGCCACTCTACTTTTAGTCACATAAGGAACTGTTATAACAAAAAAGTCGCATTCGCTTTTAATAGACATTGTATGTAAAAATTCTATAGGACTAAACAAATGTTCTAGCATTTCATAAGATAAAAATATATCGGCTCTTATTCCATTTTCTTGTAAATGTAATTCTTCAGCTCTACATAACAGTGCATTTAAACCTTTTGCCTTAATTTTGTCTACAGCTTTAGGATCCAAATTTACGGATAATGTATTTATGTCTATATCATCACGTAAATTATTCAGATAAATTAAGTGTGTACCTGAAGAATCACCTATATCTACCAAATTAATACTCTTTTTCTCTTTCAAGAAATCTATTGCTTTTAATGCCAATGACATTTGAAAAGCATGTTGGCCTCTTACTTTATGTACCAAATAATCGTCACTCATATCAATTACATGGGTAGAGTATTGTGTACTTAAATCTGGTACTATTTTCGACAATTGCTCTTTTAACTTTTCTTCTTGTCTTTCTTTATTTGAGGAGAGAAGAGAAAATTTTAATATATTAAAAACAAAAGATTTTAATTTTTCTTTCATATGTACTGCTTAACACACTCATCATTTTTCATCATTTCTAAAACAATTTCAACATCTGCTGGAACATCAACTGCTTTTACCTTATAAGAAGTAGGAATCATTTTAATATTTATACCATTTTCAATTACTCTTAACATATCAACAGATTCTATGATTTCTAAAGGAGTTGGTTCCATTTCATTATACTTTAACAAAAAATCTCTTCTAAAGGGGATAATAGGAACTTGTTTATACATAGGAACATTACCGTCAAACTTCTTTTTTGATGGGATTGGCTCTCTACTAAAATACAATGCATTAGAGTTTTTATCCATAACCACTTTTACTTCATTTGGATTTTCAAAGTCTTTTAAATTGACTAACTTTTCCGCAAGGTTAGTTATCATAATACTTGAATCATTTAACATAGGATTTACTGCTTCATCTATCATATTTGGGTGTGTTAAGGGTTCATCTCCTTGCACTAAAACCATAATATCGCACTTATCATGAGGGTTTTTCTCTTCAATTTTCAGCATAGCTTCTGCACATCTATCACTGGCTCTTTCATGAGTATTTTTAGTCATTACAGCTTTTGCTCCAATTGATTCTGCATAATCATATATCTCTTTATCACAAGTTGCTATATATACTTCATCTAATGTTTTACTCATTTTAACTCTTTTGTATACATGACCTATCATAGGCATTCCAACTATATCTATCATTGGTTTTCCTGGATATCTACTTGAACTCATTCTTGCTGGTATTATTGCTATTACTTTCATTTATTTATTCCATCTTTAATTTTTTTCATTCCATCTCTGACCATATCTCCTAAAAAGAAAAAGTCAACACTATACGCCAAAAAAGTACATCCCTCTTTTATTTTTGTTTGTAAACTTGAAGGATCAGATTCAATTACATGAAAACCATATGGTTTATTATGCTTAATACAAGCTTTTTTAACTTTTTGTATAGCACTTTGTACTTCATCTCTATAATAATCTCCAGGCGTTCCCATTGAACCTGATAAATCGTATGGGCCTATAATAGTTCCATCAATACCATCTACTTCTAAAATCTCATCAATATTTTCAACCGCATCAATGTGTTCTATTTGAGCAATAACTACAAGTTCATCATTTACCCATTTTTTATAATCTTCAAAACCAAGACCATACTTCTGAGCACGAAACAATCCAACTCCTCTTTTACCTATAGGAGGATATTTAGCATAGTCTATTGCTTCCAAAGCTTCTTTCTTCGATGTAACCATAGGTACGATAATACCATCAGCTCCCATATCTAATACTCTTTTAATAATCACTTCTTCATTTTTACTGACTCTAACAAGTGCTTTCATATTATTTGATTGAATAGTAGCAATTAAATTATGTACTGTTGACAAATCAATAGAAGTATGTTCTATATCAACCACCAACCAATCAAAACCAGCACTCGCCATTACATCCACTATAGAAGAATTTCCAATTGTAATCCATGACCCTAAAGTCAATTCATTGTTTTTTAATTTATTTTTTAAAGACATACTTTTCCTAGTTTATATTATCACAAATTATTTTATATGGGTTTTCACAAACATCCCCATATACTTTTCTTTTCTCTTGAAAATAAAAATCAACTTCTTTTTTATCACTTAATAAATTGAGTAATTTATCCTCAAAACTCTTATAATCTTTTTTTGTAATCACACCAATTTCATCATTCTGAGAAAGTAAAAAATTGAATTTTCCAAAATTACAACATAAAATCTTTTTTCCCAATAAAATTGATTCATACCCCATTGTAGAATGAGAATAAACAATAACCTTACTGTCCAAGATTGCCTCATACGAATTATTATGAATATCATCATCTAGGATTATATTTGAAGAAGCAATAATATCATTTCTTCTCTGTAAAAAAGTTGAAGATTCTTTTCCATAATCTTTTGTTTTAACTCTGTATATGATTTTAATAGTATTATTCTTTCTAGAAAATTCAGCCAGTAATTCGAATGCCTGAAAATAATTAATCATTAAATTGTACAAACTATGATTTTTATTATTTAAAATACTGTTCTCAGCAATCGTTTCTATGAAAACAATATCATAATTTTGTTCGTTAATATTTATATTAGAAATAGAATTATAAAGTCTCAATGAGCCAATATGATCAATACATTTTGCTTTTAAGCCCAAGTAATTAGGTATCATGCTTGTATTTAAACTAAAATAGTTATCACAGGTAATGTAAAAAGCAGAATCAGATTCTTCTGTTCTAAAGCCATTTTGAATAAGCAATATATTTTGTATCGAGTTTTTTTTATATATAGCATACATCAAAGGTGTATAGTAATTATCTCCTGCACTAATAAGATATTCAATATTTTTTATTTTTTGAACATTACGTTGATGATAAATAAATTGTCTTAAAATTTTAGTAAAAATCAAAATAAAATTTATATTGCTTTGCAAAGATAGCTTAATTATTGTAATAATATTCGAAGTAAAATATTTGATAATACGTCCAATTATAATTCTATCTAATCTATAACTATAGTTAATAGCATCCATTTCTTGTGAAAAAGATACTTCATGGTTTTTTTTAGGCATATTAGGTTCTAAAATAGCTATTTTTTTATTGACTAACATATCCTTTAATTTTTTATAAAACCTCTCATAATACACCTTGTTATCTTTATTATTATTTCCCCAACAATCAAATATAATGTCCCCATAAGTGGTTTTATTAATATCCTTTTTAGACAAAACGTATAAAACCAATAGATATATAAAAAGAGGAAACAGAAAAAAACAAGAAATACAGATTAAGCTTCTACTAAAAATATCAATTCTTGATCTTTTAGATATAAATTGTACAAGGATTCTTTTAATAGTTCTACTTGAAGTATCATTGTCAATATCAAAGGCAGCATTTACAAATCTTTCAAATTTATTAAAAACCTCATTATTTTGTTCATAAAACTTCTCTGTTTCCTCAAAAATCACTCATTTACCTTATATTAATATTTTTTAAAAAAAGTTCTCATTAAAAATTCTAAATTAATTATCTTCCAAACAAAAAAAGAATTACCCAATTTCTCTTGCTTTGAATAGGATTGATAGTCAGAATAAAATTTATCAAAATTGATTATTTTATTTTCATTAAGATGCCCATGTCTTACTATTTCCAAAATATTTTTCATAATATTTTTATCTTTTAGCCATTCTCTTTGTGGAGTTGCAACATAATGTTTTGTTTGGACTTTTGCTTTATAATTAAACTTTTCTCTTAATATCTCATTCAAAAGATATTTGGTTTCACCATTTTTAATTTTATAATTTGAAGGTAAAGAGTAAACAAAATCAACAATTCTATGATCTAAAAAAGGAACTCTTGACTCTACGCTATTTGCCATTGAAGATCTATCTTGAAAATGCAAAAGTTTGGGAAGTTTTTTAGAAAACATATCTTGATACATGACATTATTCAAATTTGTAGAAAATTTATTTCCATTTGTCCATATATCTGATTTTATACCTAATAAGGCTTCTCCTATATGCGAATTATTTGCTGTGGTACCATCAGGCGCAAGAACTTTTCTGCTCTTTGTTAGTGATATAAAGTTCCTAAATGCAGCACTGTTTACCTTTAATGTAGTATTATGTCGTTGATTATAGGCATCCAACTCTTTTTCTAATACCTCTTCATTTTTAAGATCTGAAAACAATGCAGGGTAATAGTACTGGTATCCCCCAAAAACTTCATCACTTCCCTCACCTGCTAGAATTACTTTAATATTCTGCTTTTTAACTTCCTTCATCATATTATAAGCACTTAAAGTTCCTAATCCACCTAGAGGTGTTTCAAAATAGTATAGGGATTCTTCAAGTAGGTTTAAAAAATTATCTTTTTTTAGATATACAGGATATAAATCTAAATTTGATAAATCAAAATTATTTTTCACTCTACTTATTTCGTCATACTCTAGTTCATCAAAACCAAATGTAAATGCCTTAAATTTTTGTTGATGCGTTTGTGCCAACTTAGTAAGTAACGTCGAATCTACTCCGCTACTAAGACTAATAGCAACTTCAACATCACTCACAAGGTTTAATCTTAAACTATCACTCAACAAATCATAAGTTTTTTCTATAATATCCTCAGAACTTAAGGTTATTATCTGTTTATTATCAATATCCCAATATCGTTTTATATAATATTGTTTGGTTAGTAAATTATATTCTAAAAAATGCCCAGCATCCAAGGAATAAATATCTTTAAAAAAAGTCTTATTATTATGTGACATTAATCCAAATTCTAAATAATCGTATATAATTTCATGGTTAAAATTAACATTATCCGTCAATAACGCTTTTATTTCAGATGCAAAGTTTAATTCATTATTTTTAAATGTATAAAAAAGGGGTTTTATTCCGAACCTGTCTCGATATAATAATAGTTTCTTTACAGATCTATCATAAATACAAAAAGAAAATATACCGTTCAATTCATCTATAAAAGAACTACCTAATAATCCATATAACTTTAATATAACTTCTGTATCTGATGCCGTATCACAATTTAAATCATATTTTTTTTTCAACTCTTTATAGTTATAGATTTCTCCATTAAATACAATAACATTACCATTTACTTTATCGGACATAGGTTGATTAGCTTCAGCATTGATATCTATTATTGATAATCTGTTATGTAATAAGGAGATGTGACTATCTGTATAAAATTCAACATTATCTGGGCCGCGATGATTTAGTATATTCTTATAATTTATAATATTGTCTTTTCTCGTATATCCGACAAACCCACACATTAAAACACCCGACTTTGCACAATAAAATGTATCAGCTTAATAGAAATAATAATCATATCAAAATCTTTACTACAATTTTTACAGTTTTATTCTTTTCCTTTAACGCAACACTTGTCATGTGTCCATCTTCAGGAAAAAATACTGCAAGATCAAATTTTTTGAGATTTAAAATGGAACCAAATGTATTATTATTGTATATTGTTACATCTTTTTTCTCATTGTATGGAATTATAATATCCAAATTAGGAATCTCACTAACTTCCAAAGTTTCAATTCCATCTATTATAAAATGTATATCAATATATTTCAAATGAGATTCATATTTACATTCGTTTCTATTCTTTGTATTATAAACTTGTTCCAATAAAAAAACAGATTTACTTAGATTAATTTTATTAATATAACCTATAGGTTGCTTTATAATATTCAAATACTCAGCACTATTATCATTTAAATATTTCTTTAAATACTCAACTGCCATATCTATATTTTCACTCTGATTTTTAAAGTTTTCTATATTTCCAAAAATTATCATTTTTTACTCTTTATATAACACAATGTGCCACAGTACTTTTAATATTTTGTATTACTATCTTTTTAATACACACTAACACCTGCTAAATACAAAAAACATCTTGAGTGACAAAGAACTCTTTTCCACTTTTGTATATCAACTGCTTACTATAATAAACTTCTTGCATATTATGAGTACTACTATTGCGAAGTATATAGAGAATTTCACTCTGTTTTTAAGTATTAATATTCAACTAAGTGTTATTCTTCAGATTTATTTTCTATGCTATCTAAATTTTTTACATCACTTGTTAATTTCTTTCCAACTAATTCGTAAAATTTATCAGCACCAATACCCAGGAGTGGTCTAAGGGTTACTAAATCATCTTCTTTAATTATATCTCCAATGATTAAGTCTCGCTTTGCAAAAACACCTCTTCTGAATGATTGAGTATGTCCACTGTCTATTTCAGACTTGGTTGCTTTCTTTTCAAAACTTCCTTGAAGCGTTCTAATTTTTTTAATCTTCTTAATTAATTCTTTTATTTCATCTTTTGTTGCTGATACCTTGTGGTCTCGGAACTCTTTTCCTTCTCTAGTATCAGTAAAATGGACTTCTATAACTTGTGCCCCCATAGACACAGCAGTTTCAATGGCGTCCATTCCAACTGTATGATCTGAATATCCAAAAGGGATATTAAATTCTTCTTTATATGTCATCATTACATTTAGATTGGCATCTTCATCAGGTATTGGGTACATAGAGGTACATTGCAGAATACATAATTTTTTATCATTAATATATTTAATATCCAGTGATTTTATAAACTCAACAACTCTTTTAACTTCTTCAAATGTAGCAAGTCCCGTTGATAAAATAATAGGTTTTCCTATCTTGACCATCTTTTCAATCAAATTATAAGCAGTCATATCTCCCGACCCTACCTTATAAATTGGCATATATTCATCCATATATTTAAATGCTTCAATATCCCAGACCGATGCCATGAATGTTATATCAAGTTTTTTACAAAGTAATGCTAATTCAATATATTGATCAGATGAAAGTTCAAATTTTTTAAAATGTTTGTTTCTATCTGGATCATACTTAAAATTTACAAGACTATCCCCCGTATATATTTGAAACTTAACAGCATCTGCACCTGATTCTGCAGCTAGTTCTGTAAGCTTTTTTGCATATTCAAAATCACCTTCATGATTTCCACCAATTTCTGCAATAATATAAACGTCGTTTTTACTTTTAAAATGATTCATCTGTTACCCTATATCTTTCTTAAAATATACCAATCTTTGTATACGCCTCTGTTGAGAACTTTTTTATCAATAATCAATTCAAATCCATATTTTTCTGAAAGTTCAACAATATGCTTTTTAGCGAAAAAATATAAGTGAGGTGATTCAAAAACATCATGAGAGATATCTAAATGTTCAAAATTATCAATACTTGGTATTTCTAAAAATAGAAATTTCCCTTGATGAATATTATCTACTGTCGCTTTCCAAAAAATATCTAAATCATGTATGTGCTCAATAACATCTGTTGATACTGTGAGATCAAAAATATTTTCAATATTATCAGTTCGATAGAAATCTTCAATTATATCAATTCCCATTTTACTTCTAATCATATTGGCATAATCACTATTTGGCTCTAATCCTAAAAGATATGAGTCGGGGAAAAGCCTATTTAATTGATATAAAAAAATACCCCCTCCACAACCTACATCCAATATACTTTGTACATTCGAAACATTCTCTTTAACAAAATTTGCTTTTGCATAAGTTTCTGACACTTCATCAGGAATGCCTGTCATTTTATCAAAATAATCACT
>CAJXWI010000026.1 GCA_913062735.1 uncultured Arcobacter sp. | reverse complement strand
AAATTTTAGTTATACTTTCGTCAAATAAAATATGAAAGGTTTCTTGTGCGTAATATAAATATTAAAAATGATAACTTATTATCTAAAAAAAATATTATATCTACTAACTTAAATTCTTATTCAATAAAACATATTTTTATTACTAATATAAAAGATGATCTAAGTGCAACATTAATTAAAGGACCTTTGTCTTTTATTAAAAATATGATTTGTCACTGCGATTGTGTTTTTAAATCTAAAACAGCATTAGCAATCTTTTTATTTCACTTTATTCCCAGATGTCAGTATTATTGTGCATTTTTTGCCTTTAGACGTACAGGCACTCATCCTCCTTATTTTTTTAACAACTAAAAAAAATCAAATAATATAAAACCATAATTCTGTTCATGTAAAAACAATTCCGCACATACTTTGTATTGCGTCTTTGAATTATACCTTGCACTTTTATGCTTTTTGTTTATTTATAAAAAAATATTTGTAAAAAACAAGGATATATAATGTCAAAAAACTACTTAATAGGTTTTCCAAGAATTGGAGAAAACAGAGAATTAAAAAGAGCCCTTGAATCTTACTGGGCAAACGAAACGACTTACAATGATGTTTTAGAAGCAGCTTCTTCTTTAAAAGAAAAACACTGGAAAGAACAAAATGCAGCTGGAATTTGTTATATTCCTTCGAATGATTTTTCTTTATATGATAATATATTGGATACATCTATATTATTAAATGTAATACCAAAACGTTTTGAAAATTTAGAAAATGAAGAACTGTATTTTGCACTTGCACGAGGTACAAAAGAAGAACAAGCTTGTGAAATGACAAAATGGTTTAATACAAACTACCACTATATCGTTCCAGAATTAAGTAAAGATACAAACTTTAAACTAAACAGTAAAAAAGTTGTGGATGAATTTAAAGAAGCAAAAGCTTTAGGTATTAAAACAAAAATCAATTTAACTGGAATTATTACTTATCTAGGTCTTAGTAAAAGTGTTGACAATGAAGATGTTTACTTGAACGTAAACAAAGTCTTAGATTTATATGTAGAATTATTAAAAGAACTAGATACCTTGGATGATAACTTAGTTATTCAATTCGATGAACCTTTGTTTGTTAAAGATTTGGACTCAAAAGTATTGTCTTTAATCAAACCTATTTACGATACTTTAAGTAAGGTAAGCAAGAATATTAAAATTGTTGTATCTACTTATTTTGAACATTCAAATGAAGCCAGTAAAATTTTATTAACAACTCCTGTTTGGGCCTTGTCGCTAGATTTTATTTATGGTCTTAACAACTTAGATATTTTACAAGAACTTAAAGATTCTAATAAGGTAGTAATTGCTGGAGTAATTGACGGAAGAAATGTTTTTAAAAGTGATTTTAATGAAAAAATAAAATTATTAAATACTATAAAAACCTATATTAAAGAAGAGAACTTACTTATTTCTACTTCTTGTTCTTTATTGCATGTGCCTTATACTCTTGAAGTTGAGGATAAATTAAATATTGAAGTTAAAGAATGTCTGTCATTTGCACGTGAAAAATTAAATGAAATCAGATTACTTTCTATTCTTTGTTTTAATAAGCGCCTAAATCAAAAAGACCAAGAAGAGATTATAAAAAATAAAAAAATAAGTGAAAATAGGAAAAAATCTTCACAAATAAATAATTTGAAGCTTCAAAAAGAACTAAACTCATTAAGTTTAGTTGAGCGAGTTGGAGCTTATGAAGAAAGAATTAAAGTACAAAAAGCATTTTTTAAATACGATGATTTAGCAACTACTACAATTGGATCTTTCCCTCAAACAAAAGAAGTTAGAGCCAGTCGCTTAGCATATAAACGAAAAGAAATATCTAAAGAAGAATATGAAAATGATATGAAACAATACATCAAAGATTGTATTTCTTTTCAAGAAGAAGTTGGTTTAGAGGTATTAGTACATGGTGAACCTGAAAGAAATGATATGGTTGAGTATTTTGGGGAACAATTAGAAGGTTTTGCTTTTTCCCAATATGCTTGGGTTCAATCTTATGGTAGTAGATGTGTAAAACCTCCTTTAATTTATGGGGATGTTTCAAGGCCAAAAGCGATGACGGTTTCTTGGAGTACTTATGCACAAGAACAAACAAAAAAAATTGTCAAAGGAATGTTAACAGGGCCAGTTACTATTTTAAATTGGTCTTTTGTTAGAGATGATATTCCAAGAAGCGAAGTATCAAAACAAATTGCCTTAGCTTTAAGTTATGAAGTGGATGACTTGCAAAAAGCAGGAATTAAAATGATTCAAGTGGATGAGGCTGCTTTTAAAGAAGGCTATCCCTTACGCGTTAAAAACATAAAAGAATATGAATCTTGGGCGCTAAAAAGCTTTAAATTATCTGTTTCTAAAGCACACAAAGATACTCAAATTCATACGCATATGTGTTACAGCCAATTTAATGATATTATTACTACTATTGAAGAGATGGATGCAGATGTTATTACTATTGAAACTTCAAGAAGTGGAAATAAACTCTTGCAGATTTTTAAAGAAGTAGGGTACAAACAAGAAGTTGGTCCTGGTGTTTATGATATTCATAGCCCAAGAGTTCCTAGTGTTGAAGAGATTGTTAAACAAATTAATTTACTAAAAGAAGTTTTACCTGTAACTCAATTATGGATTAATCCTGATTGTGGACTTAAAACAAGAAAATGGAAGGAAGTAAAAGAAAGTTTAAAAAATTTAGTTGAAGCAGTTTCTATAGTGCGTGCGCAAAAGAGTGCATAAAGATAAATAAGAAATATGCAAAGCATATTTCTTCTTTTATCATTCCTAAATTTTTTTCAATACATTATTTAAACATAAATCATAGTTACTAATGGGTCTTTTGAATTATGATATCCCAAAAGAAGATCTAAATCTTCATTTCCATATTCTTGAATATCATGTATTAAATCATAAGAAAGTTGAAATTGTTCTTTTTTATTACCTTGAAATACTAGAACTATTTTTCGTAAGTCTTTTATCATTGATAAATCACAATTTGTTAAGGATGTGGTATTTATTTTTATATCATGTTCCCTACCAAAAAGTTTAAAAAAAGATTCTTCTTGTATATGTATATTTCTATTTTCATTAACTTTCGTAAAATATTCAGAAGTAAAAAAATCATTTTTAAGTAAGTCTTCACAATTGTGATAATTTATTGCTTTATTTTTATTCATAATCAATCCTTTCTTACCTTCTATTACTAAGTTTAGTTAAAAAAACATTAGAATTTAATAATATTATAAGTTATATGCATTTTTTAATAATAAGACAAATTAATTAAAGCAATTTAAAAATTATAGTAAGGAGAATTATTAATTGTAAACTAAATAAATATTCTTACGTGTTTTTAAGGGGTCTTACTTCCTAATATTATCCTTAACTTAAATTAAATAGTTATTTTTTTGTAATAAAACGCAGTATTTTTATAAAAATAAAATATCCACATTATGTTAAGAATTTAATGATATAATCAGTAAATAATTTTTATAAATAAAGGTTTTAACTTGAATAAAGAAATACAATTAAATAAAGATACTATGATTGTCTCTGAAACAGATGTTAAAGGTATTATTTTATATGCAAACGATGATTTCTGTGAAATTGCTGGATATTCAAAAGAGGAACTTATTGGCCAAGCTCATAATATTGTTAGACACAAAGATATGCCAAAAGTAGCTTTTAAAGATTTGTGGGAGCATATGAAAGCAAAAAAAGTTTGGCATGGTATTGTTAAAAATAGAACCAAAGAAGGTAATTATTACTGGGTAAATGCGACAGCATATAGTGTTACTAAAGAAAATGGTGAACAAAGATTACTTTCTGTACGGGTGAAACCTACAAAAGAAGAAGTACGAGACGCCATTGAATTATATAAAACGTTAAACTAAGGATAAACATGATTTTTTCGAATAAAAAAGAGATAAATACTGTACTAAACTTTTTAGAAAAATTTGAGTCATATATGAAAAATGAGACGAACAGTATAAAAACAGATGAAGCAGCAAAAAACAAAAAACTTAAAGCAATTGAAGAAAAACTTTTAAGTATAGCCTCAATGGTAAAAGAACATAAAGTAGCTGATTTACAGGTTTATGGTGAGATTATGATTGTTTGTGAGAAAGTTTCAGATGGTTTTACTGATGATCGAATTGCGAGTACTTCAAGTGATGCAAAAATTAATTATATTTCAAAAACGCTAAATAAAATGTCATCAAAAATTGATGGTGCTGTAAGTGAAGTATGTGATAGATTACATGAATATGAAAATCAAAATTATATGAAGACGGTAAAAGAGGATCTTTTTAGAGGTGGGAAACTTTATGATTTATTATTAGGTGTTAATTCCTTACGTCAAAAAGTTTCATTAATGTTAAAAAATAATTATAAACATGCTTTACGTGCGCAAAATGATTCAGAATTTTTAAGCGAAGAATCTAACAAATTATCTATTTCTTCTAGTAAACAGGCCTTAACTATTGAAGAAACATCTTCTTCTATTGAAGAAATTGCGGCTAATATTTCACAAAATAGACAAACAACAAAAGAAATGGCATTAATAGGGATGGAGGTTCAAAAATCTTCTTCTTCAGGAATTTTACTTGTAGAAGAAAGTTTAAGCTCAATGGATGAAATTGCAGCTGCAACAAAAGAAGCATCTGATGCAATTTCAATTATTGCACAAATAGCGTTTCAAACCAATATCTTATCGTTAAATGCGGCTGTAGAAGCAGCAACAGCAGGAGAAGCAGGAAAAGGTTTTGCTGTTGTTGCTCAAGAAGTTAGAAGCTTAGCTAATAAATCAGCAGAGGCCGCTAAGATTATTGATAACTTAATGATTAATCTTACTTCTAAAACCGTTGAAGGTAGGAATACCTCTCAAAAGCTAGTAGATGAATACAGTTTATTAAACAATAGAATTGATGAAACACTAAATTTGATTAAACAAGTAGAAGTATCTTCTGCTGAGCAAGAATCAGGTATTTCTCAAATCAATGATGCGGTAAGTGAAATAGACCTAATTACTCAAGAGAATCAAAAAGTTGCTTTAAGTGTAAAAGATATTTCGTTGAAAAATTTAGGTTTTGCAGAAGAAACAGTTTTGAGTATGCAAGAAATAGAATTTGAAGGAAAAAAGGACGTTCATTTATAAAGGAAATAAGAGAAAAACTCTTATTTTCAAGGGTATAAATTAAAGCTTATAAAACAGTTCCATCTTCTAAAATTATTTTATCTCTGCCTTGTGTTTTAGCTTCATATAATAAAACATCTGCTTTTTGAATAGCTGCTTCATATGTTTCATGATCTTGTCTTAAAACAACACCTGCTGAGAATCTAATATTAATAGCTTCTTCTTTATAAATAAAGTCATTTTCATGAACAATACGTTTGATTCTTTTTAAGTAGTGTATTAAATCGTCTTTACTATTGTAATGAACAATGCATATAAATTCTTCTCCTCCATATCGTCCAATAATATCGATTTTTCGTGTTTGTTTGTGTAAGATTTTTGCAAAAGTTGATAATACAACATCTCCAGCATCGTGCCCATAAGTATCATTTATTTTTTTAAAATGATCAATATCTAGAAAAACCAAAGCATAAAAAACTGAATTTCTATCATAATTACTTTCAAAATTTTTAACTTCTACTTCATAGGCTTTTCTGGTTAATAATTTAGTCAGATGATCGTATTTACTTTCTTTTTTTACATCATCTAATTCATGCTTTAACTCACTAATTTCTTGTTCAAGTGCATTGATTTGACTTTTTCCTGTATTAAAGTTCTTTCCTACTTTTATCATCTCATCTTCAATAGAACTTGCAGCATCTATTAGTCTTGACTGTAAAGCAGATAACTCACTTAAGTCATTTGGATTCATTTTAATAGATTCAAGTTTTCCTTTTATACTAGATACAGATGAAGAAGAATTATCAGAACTAGAAATAGCATCATTTAAATATTTACCCATTAAAGTAACAAGTTTAGCGATGTCTTCTGTTTTTTGTTTAACTATCTTTTTATCTGCTTCGTATCGTTGATTAATAAAATCCTGCATTTCTTTTTGAATATCATCTTCAAAAATTAACGCAGGTTCATTTCCAATTTTTAAAGAAAATTTTGATAAAGAATCATTTAATTCTAAGGATATAGAAGGTGTTAATGCTGTGCTCATGATAGAAGTAAGATTAGACATATTTTTTCTTGAGATTCTATTTAATAATAAAGGAATTAAATCTTCTATTGTTTCAATATTTCTGTTTTTAATTTCATTTCGTTCTGCTTCACTTAAACGTTCAACTAACTTTTTAAATTCAGAACATTCTTTAGGTGAAAATTTATATTTTTTTGACACAATACAGAATTCTTTATGATAATTATTAGGTGTTGCTGGTTTACCTTTTGTACGTAAACCAACAAGCGTGTCTTTTACAATTGAGCTTATATCTTTCATTATTTATCCTTCTTCATTCTAAAGCATTAAGAAAGTAGTTTTTTTACCATTTCATTTATTCTTTTTCCATCAGCAGTACCTGCAAATTTTTTACTAGCAGCTCCCATTACTTTTCCCATATCTTTAAGCGTGCTAGCATTTAGTTTTAAAATAATTTCTTTCATACCATTTTCAAGTTCTTCTTCGCTTGCTTGTTGTGGCAAGTATAGTTTAAATACATTAATTTGTTCTTGTTCAACATCAATTAAATCTGATCGCGCTGCAAGTGTATATTGAGTAATAGCTTCTTCTCTTTGTTTGATACCTTTTTGAACAAGCTTTATAACAGCTGCATCATCAAGCTCAATTCTCTCATCTACTTCTATTTGTTTAATCATAGTATTTATAGTTCTTATTGAATCTCGTTTTACTAAGTCTTTAGCTCTCATAGCATCTTTTAAATCTGATTTTAATTGTTCTTTTAATGTCATTGTATTCCTTTAATAGTGTAAAATTATTTTATTGTGACTAATATGTATTTTAATTATTTTAGTATAACTAATTATGCGTTAAAGCATTCATACAACTCTTCAAGTTCTAAGAATTCTTCAACTCTTTTTTCATATAATTCTTCTGTTTCTTGAAGCTCTTTAGAAACGCTTATTAAACCTTTTTCTTCATAACAAGAAGGATCTAATAAACATTTGTTAAGTTCTTCTATTTTTTTTTCTAAGTTTTCAATTTCTTTTGGTAGGTTATTATAAGCTTGTTGTTCTTTATAGGAAAACTTTTTTTGAGTACTTTGTTTTTTTTGTACAACAATTTTTTCTTCAACAACAAGTTCTTTTTCCATTAGAGCTAAGTCTTTTAGTTCTTTTTCTATTTCTAAATATTCGCTATAGGGTTGAAGACTTTCCATAATCTCACCATTATAACCTTTGAAAACGAAAAGTTTTTTAGCAAGTTTATCCACAAAGTATCTGTCATGAGATACGAATATTACAGCACCTTGAAAAGAATCTAAATACTCTTCTAAAATATTAATAGTTGGAATATCTAAATCATTTGTAGGTTCATCTAAAACCAAACAATCAATTCTTTGCGTAAATAACCAAGCAAGTGCTACTCTGTTTTTTTCGCCCCCACTTAATAAACCAATCTTTTTTTCTAAATATTCTCTTGGAAATAAAAAGTTTTTTAAATAACCATAAACATGCTGACTTCTTCCATCACTTAATTCAACTCTATCTCCACCAAAAGGACAAAATAAATCCATAATAGTCTGATCATCACTAAGCATATCTCTGTGTTGGTCAAAGTATCCTACTTTAAAATCACCTTTTTTAAAATCACCTTCATCAATAAAAAGTTTTTCCATAAATATTTTTAATAAGGTTGATTTCCCCGTACCATTTGGACCCACAATTGCAATAGTGTCTTTTTGTAATATTCTAGTCGTAAAGTCTTTTATTAAAAGCTTTTTACCCAAGCTTATTCCAATGTCATCTAATTCAAATAACATCTTTTTTCTATTGATAGTTCTTATGTCTTCTGAGTTAAAAGACTTTTGTTCTCTTTGTAAATCTAAGGTCATCTTCCTAATATAAGAAGGATTGGATTTTACTTTTTTCTTAAGTTCGAGATAATTGTCTTTTCTTAATACATTTCTTTTCCGTCTTGCAGTTACTCCTCTTTGCATCCAATGTGCTTCACGTTTAAATAAACGAATCATATTGTGATGATCTTTTTGCATATTGGAGAGAAGTTGTTGTTTTTCTTCTAAATAACTTGTATATCCACCTTGGAATTTTCGTAAAACTCCTTGGTCAATTTCTATAACAGAAGTAGCAATATTATCAATAAAATACCTATCATGTGAGATAAACAGTAAAGTGAATTTAGCTTTAATTAAAAGTTGCTCTAAAAACTCAACCATATATACGTCCAAATGATTCGTAGGCTCATCTAAAAGCAGTACATCTGGTTTTTTGAGCAATAATCCAGCCAAAGAAACTCTTCTTTGCTCACCCCCACTTAAAATATTCACATCTTTATCTTCATAAGGTTTTAAATGAAACTCAAGTAAAACTTTTTCAATCATAGTATCAATATCCCAGGCATCATGATAATCAAGATAACTAGCAAGTTCGCTTTGTCTTTCAATTAAACTCATATTTTCATAATCTTCATTAAGTAATTCAGTGATTTTTTCATACTCATCACGCGTTTGTTTAATCTCAACCAATTGTTCTTCTATGGCTTGTCTTACTGTGATGTTTGCAGAAAATCTTGGCTGTTGCGCGAGCATTTCTATTCTTAGTTTTTTGTCAATAGACTTTATTCCTGAATCAATTTCAACTTCACCAGTAATAATCTTCATTAACGTAGATTTACCTTGTCCATTTTGCCCTAATAGCGCAACTCTTTGACCTTCTAGTAAAGAAAAATTTGCTTCTTTTAAAATTATTTTTGTTCCATATTGTTTATGAATATTTTGTAGGTCTATCATTGCCATGTAGTTATGTTCCTGTAGTAGAATATTGTTTTATTATTAAGTGTATAATAGCAAAAAATGCATTAAAAATTGAATAAAAGACTTTTGTTTAAAAATGAAAAATTTGAAATGACTTTAACAAAATAGAACAATTTAAGAGCGAAGTAAAATTTCTTTATCACTAATAGAATCATCATAGGGATCTAAGTGAATATTTATAATCCACGTTTTTTTTTCATCAATGTTGGCAATTGAAGCTTCAATTCTGTCACTTACCCTGTGTGCATTTAATAAGGTGATTTGTGGATTAAGAACCAAATGAACATCTACAAATATTTGATTTGCAGCTTCTCTTGTTTTTAATAAATGAAAATTACTTACTTCTTTTTCATTTAAGATTAGGCTTTCTATTTTACTTACATCTGTATTGTTAATAGATTTATCTAATAAAACAAAAAAACCTTCTTGTATTAAATCATAAGAAGAATAAATAATAAACAAAGCAATAGCAGAGCCTATTATAATATCTGCTATTTCATAGCCTGTTAACTGGACAACAAATAATGAAAATAAAACAGCTACATTTGTATACACATCCGTTTTGTAGTGCAGAGCATCTGCTTTTATAACCATAGATTTTGTACTTTTTGCTACTTTGTTTAAATACAATACTAAAAAAATAGTAATAAAAAGAGATAAAAACATTAAAATAAAAGATTCTGTGACGTAGGTAGCTTTTTCTTGCAGATTATATTTTACATAGGCTTGGTAAAGCAAATAAAAACCTGAAAAGGTAATAACCAGACCTTCTAATAAAGAAGCTAGGGCTTCCGTTTTTCCTCGTCCATAATTAAAAAATTTATCTGCAGGTTTTTCAGAATTTGAAATAGCAAAAAGATTAAAAAGGGAGACACACATATCTAAAATAGAATCAATAGCAGAAGCTAAAATAGCAAGTGATCCAGAAGCCAAACCAACGCTTAGTTTTATAATACTCAACAATAAAGCAACACTAGTTGAGACTATTGTTGCTTTTTTTTGAGGTGACATTGTTTAGAATGTTTCTTTTACAAAACGTTCAATTCTTTTAATACCTTCTTTAATTGAATCCAAATCTGTTGCAAAAGAAAATCTAAAATAACCTTCTGATCCAAAAGCAAGACCTGGAACAACAGCAACCCCTTCTTTTTCTAATAATAAAGAACAAAACTGTACAGAGTCATTGCTTATGTTTTTAATATTTACAAATAAGTAAAAAGCACCTTCTGGATTTGAACAGGATAAATTATGAATAGCATTAAAGGCTTTAACTCCATAATTTCTTCTGTCTTCAAAAGCTGCATTCATCATTGCAATTTTTTCATCTGCCTTACCTTCTAATGCAGGAATTGCTGCATCTTGAGTAATTGAGTTAATATTTGATGTACATTGACCTTGTAACTTTGTCATTGCTTTTACTAAATCTTTATGAGGAGTGGCTAAATAACCAAATCTCCAACCTGTCATTGCAGCAGATTTACTTAAACCGTTAATAGTAACCGTTCGTTCAAACATATCTTGTGATATTTGTGCAACTGCTGTAAATTTTTTATTATCGTAAATGATTTTTTCATACATCTCATCTGAAAATACCAAAATATCAGTACCTTTTAAAACAGCAGCCAAACTTTCAAGTTCTTCTTTTGAATAAATTGAACCTGTCGGGTTTGATGGTGTATTTAATAATAGTATTTTTGTTTTACTTGTAATTGCTTCTTGTAATTGTGTAGCCGTAATTTTAAAGTTAGTATTCTCATTGGTATCAATAAATACAGGAACGCCATTCGCATATTTTACTTGTTCTGGATACGTAACCCAATAAGGTGCTGGAATAATAACTTCGTCTTGATCTTCTATTAATACTTGAAATAAGTTAAATAATGAATGTTTTGCACCGTTAGATACTAAAACATCTCCTAATTCATAATTTAATCCATGATCTCGTTTTAATTTAGTAATAATTGCTTGTTTACAATCTTTTATTCCATCGACTGCTGTATATTTAGTATGTCCTAATTTTAAGCCTTCAATAGCAGCATCTTTTATTACATTTGGTGTATCAAAATCTGGTTCACCCGCACTAAAACTTAAGATATCTCTACCTTGTTCTTTTAGTTCTCTTGCTAAGGCTGTAACAGCCATAGTAACAGATGGTGACAGATTTTGCATTCTTTTTGCAAATTTCATTAGTCTTTCCCTCTATATAAATTTATACTTATGTTATAATCGTGATAATATCTAAAGCTAACTTAAGGACTATATTGAACTTCGATATTTTAATACATAATAAAGAAATACGTGTTAATCTGGAGTATAAAAAAAACCTAAAAAACGTTTATTTAAGAATTCTTGATAAAAATACTTTGCATATTAAAGCGCATAAGTATTTTACCTTGGATGACGCCCAAAACCTGCTTAAAGAAAAAGATAAGTGGATTAAAAAACATTTAGAAAATTTCCGCAAAAATGAACTTTTAGAAGATGAATATTATTTTTTAGGACATATTCATAAAAAAGAGACGCTTACTTTTGATGAAGAAAACTATTACAAACAAGAAGCCAAAATTTTTTTACCAGAACTGGTTGATGAGTATGCCTCTAAAATGTCCTTATTCCCTAGTTCTTTAACTTTTAGAAAAAATAAAAGCAGATGGGGCTCTTGTTCTTATAATAATAGAATATCGTTAAATACAAGACTAATGAAGTTTCCTATTGATGTCATTATTTATGTGATCATTCATGAACTTGCACATATTAAACATAAAAACCATTCCAAAGATTTTTGGAATGAAGTAGAAAAATATTGTATTAATTATAAAAGTTTGAATGAAAAAATAGATAAAATGCCTTTTATAAAAATTGTGTAAAATATATAAACTGGGAATTATTATCTAGGATAATCAAGTAGTAAAAAATCTCTTTTATATAAATTATATATCTTATCCTTTT
>CAJXWI010000025.1 GCA_913062735.1 uncultured Arcobacter sp. | reverse complement strand
TGGCTATTTTTATACTTGGATTTTTTATTGATTTTGTTGAAATTTCATATATTATCATTCCAATTTTGATTCCTATTTCTGAAGCACTAGGAATTAATCCTGTATGGTTTGCTATTTTAATAGCAATGAATTTACAAACATCTTTTTTAACTCCACCTTTTGGATTCTCCTTGTTCTATTTAAAAGGCGTTGTTCCAGCGTCTGTTAAAACAATGCAAATTTATAGAGGGGTTTTACCTTTTATTGCCATACAAATAGCAGTGCTTGCACTATTAGCTATTTATCCAGGTTTCTTTGGCGTAGAAGCATTCTTAAAATAAAACCTTAATTTATCACACTTTTTAGGTGTGATAAATAAGTAAAAATGTAATATCACATCTTTATCATATATTTACGCTAATATTTCTTATACTAAAAAGGATGGGCAATGTATATTGAAATTATGAATATAATACTTCAACATTGTGACATCAATACCGCTTTTTCAAAAAACTATCATCATGAAATTTATACAATCACTAGAAGAGAATAAAACCTATTATATTTAATCACCGATTTTAAAATCACAAATTAATATAAAAGGAATACTATGTTAAATAAAACATATCAAGAATTCCAAAAAAGAATTCTTAAAAAAATTGATTCAAAGAATATATTTACAGATAAAATACATACCTTAGTCTATGGTACTGATGCCTCATTTTATAGGTTAATTCCAAAAATTGTAGTACTTGCAAATAATGCCAATGAAGTGCAGTTTATAATAAAAGAAGCCTATGATTTAAACCTAGAAATGACATTTAGAGCAGGAGGTACTTCTTTATCTGGACAAGCGCTAAGTGATTCTATTTTAATTATGACATCAAGGGATTTTACGAATTTTTCTCTCTCAAAAGACAAATCTTATATCTCTTTAGAACCCGCATTAACGGGAGAACAAGTAAACAATATTCTTAAGTTTCATGGAAAAAAAATAGGCCCAGACCCAGCTTCTATAAATGCCGCAATGATAGGTGGAATTGCAGCCAATAATGCTTCAGGAATGTGCTGTGGAATTGAACAAAATTCCTACAAAACCCTTAAATCTCTTAAATTAATCATGGCAGATGGTCAAAGACTAGATACAAAAAGTGAAACATCAAAAGAAAACTTTTTACGCAATAATCTTGAATTCATGCAACGTTTAGAAAAATTAGCAAATGAGACCAAAAATGATAATGAGTTAAATAAATTGATAAAACGAAAATACAAAATTAAAAATACCTGTGGTTACTCATTAAATGCCCTTATAGATTTTGATGATGTATTTGATGTATTGGCACATTTAATTATTGGAAGTGAAGGAACACTGGCATTCATAGAAGAAATTACCTATTACACAGTAGAAGATTATAAACACAAAGCCTCTGCTTTAATCTTCTTTCCAACTATCAAAGATGCCTGTAGGGCGGTTACTAAATTAAAGCATGAGAAAGACAAAAAAAACATAATTGTTGATGCCGTTGAATTAATGGATAATAAAGCCTTAAAATCGGTTCAAAATAATAAAGGAATGCCTGCGTATTTAAAAGACTTCGGTGATGAAGTTACGGCTTTACTCGTTGAAACAAGAGCTGCTATAAAAGAAAATCTTTTCAAACAAATTGATAATATTATTGTTTGTTTAGAAGAGTTCAAAACCGTAAGAGACATAGAATTTACTAATAAAATAGAAGAGTATTCTCTCTTTTGGAAAATAAGAAAAGGTTTATTTCCAGCAGTAGGAGCAGTAAGAGAGTTAGGAACAACTGTTATTATTGAAGATATTGCTTATCCTATTGAACATCTAGCAGATGGGTGTATGGAGCTTCAAGAACTTTTTAAAAAACATGGTTATAAAGAAGCCTTAATTTTTGGTCATGCCTTAGAAGGAAACTTTCACTTTGTATTTACTCAAGATTTTGGAATCAAAGAAGAAGTGCAACGTTATGATGCTTTTATGAATGATGTTACAAGATCTGTTGCAATTACCTATCAAGGTTCCCTAAAAGCAGAACATGGAACAGGAAGAAATATGGCTGCTTTTATAGAACTTGAATGGGGTAAAACAGCCCATGAAACAATGAAAACAATTAAAAATATATTTGACCCAAAATCATTGTTAAATCCAGGCGTTATTATAAATGATGACCCAAAAGCCCATTTGAAGAATCTAAAGCTTTTACCTTCAACCAATGGTTTGGTTGATAAATGTATTGAGTGTGGTTTTTGTGAACCTATGTGTCCTTCTAACTCAATTACTTTTACCCCAAGGCACAGAATTGTTGCCAACAGAGAAATATCACGCTTGGAAGACATAGGTGAAATACAAGAAGCAAATGAGTTAAAAGAAGCTTATGTTTATGATGGTTTAGATACCTGTGCCACCTGTTCTTTATGTTCAACAGTATGTCCAGTTGATATTGATACAGGCGCTTTAACTAAATACTTAAGAGCAGAGAAAATAACTCCCTTACAAGATAAAATTGCAAGTGGAATTGCAAATAACTTCTCAAGCACACTTAAAATTATGAAAGTAGGGCTTTCTTCATCAAATGCCTTACACTCCCTAATTGGAACAACATTTATGAAAGGTTTTACATCTACTCTAAGAGCAGGAATAAAAAGTCCAAAGTGGTCACCCAACCTTCCAGGAACAACAAATATAAATAAAAATTTCAATATAAAGAATTCAAGTAAAAAAGTCATATATTTTCCTTCTTGTATCTCAAGAACCATGGGATTAAGTGCCAATTCTAGTGAAAAAAAATCTTTGTATGAAACAACTATAGAACTATTAGAAAAAGCAAATTATGAAATCATTTTGCCAAAAGACATAGAAAATCTCTGCTGTGGTATGCCCTTTTCATCAAAGGGTTATAACAAACAAGCCAAAGTTAAATCAAAACAATTAGAAGAACGCTTATTAGAAGTTTCACAAGAGCAAAATATTCCAATTTTATGTGATACCTCTCCATGTACTAAAAAAATGCTTGAAAGTTTTGAGGGAGAGTTAAAAATATATGAACCCATAGATTTTACGCTTGAAGTATTAAGTAAAGACCTTACCTTTAATGCAAGCAAGGATGCAATTGCTATTCATACTACTTGCTCATCGAGAAAAATGGGCCATCATGAGAACTTTATCAAACTTGCTAAAATGTGTTCAAATGATGTGACTATACCACCTGATGTAAAATGCTGTGGGTTTGCAGGAGATCGAGGTTTTGATTTCCCAGAATTAAATGAAGCAGCTTTAAGAACACTAAAGCCTTCTTTAAAAAAAGAAATTAAATATGCTTTTTCAACATCAAAAACATGTGAAATAGGTCTAAGTGAGTATTCTGGAATCGATTACAACTCAATCTTATACCTCGTTAATAAATGCACTACTGCAAAAGCCTAGAAGAAAATTAAAGTTAAAATAAAAAGTATTTTTTATACTTTTTATTTTTATGCTCATTTGCTTCTTAATAAATTAGATAAATTTACCAATATTTAGATAAAATATGTGCTTTAAAAAGGATATATATATGCAAAAAATTTTTCTAAGCCTTATTTTTTTAAGTGTTTACTCTCTTGCTGGACTAGTAAATGCTGTTGCCGTAAAAATAAATAATGACGTAATTACACTTTTTGATATAGATCAAATAGTACTTGAAAAAAATATAAGTAAAAACAATGCAGTAACTTACCTTATTGACAAAGCTTTATTTGCTCAAGAAATTAAAAAACAAAATATTTCTGTTGACGTTTTTGACATAAACAAATATTTGGAAAAATTAGCAGCTGCTAATGGTATGGATTTATATAATTTTAAATCACTAATAAAACAAAAATATAAAAATCAAAGTATTTTTGATGATGAAATCAAAGAACGTATCTTAAAAGAAAAATTAACTCAAAGTTTATTACGAGGTAATTTAACAGTGGCAACACAAGAAGACTTGAAATTATATTATGATAATAATCAAAATAATTATCAATCTTCTGTTTCTTCGGAAGTTATTCAATATGCGAGTAAAAATAGAAGAGCCTTAATGGCAACGAAAAAAAACCCCATGGCTGTTATTAAAGAATTAATTAAAAAAGAAGTAACACTTGAAAACTCAAAATTAAGCTCACAAATCAAGTATATTCTAAATGAAACAAAAGAGGGTGAATACACCTCAATATTTACAGCAAATAAACATTATGTGATGTTATATGTCAAAAAGAAAAATGGTCTTAAAACTCAAAGTTTTGAAGAAGTTAAAAACCTTGTTTTTAACCAAGTAATGAGTGAAAGAGAAAAAAGATTCTTAGATGAACATTTTAAGAAAGCAAGAATAACAGCAAATATAGAAGTAATAAGATAAAAGGAAATAAATGTTTGAAGTAGTAATAGGACTAGAAGTTCATGCTCAATTAAATACAAAAACAAAACTGTTTTGTTCTTGTGCAACAAGTTTTGGAGCAAAACCAAATACAAATGTATGTCCTACATGTTTAGGATTACCAGGAGCGCTTCCTGTAATTAATAAAGAAGCGGTTCAAAAAGCCATACAACTAGGTACGGCAATTAAATCAAAAATAAATCAAACATCTGTATTTAATAGAAAAAATTACTTTTATCCTGATTTACCTTCTGGATATCAAATCTCACAATTTGAAGTAGCAGTTGTAGATTTAGGAGAACTAGTAATAGATTTTCCAGATGGACGAAGTAAAACTATAGGGATTACAAGAGCCCATTTAGAAAATGATGCAGGGAAAAATATCCACGACAGAGATAGTTCAAAAGTGGATTTAAACAGAGCAGGAACACCCCTTTTAGAAATAGTTTCAGAACCCGATATGAGATCAAGTGAAGAAGCTATTTTATATCTTAAAAAACTTCATTCAATTGTGCGTTATTTAGAAATCTCTGATGCCAATATGCAAGAAGGATCTTTTAGATGTGATGTAAATATCTCTATTAGACCAAAAGGTGATACAAAACTTTATACACGTTGTGAAATTAAAAATATGAACTCATTTAAGTTCATAGAAAAAGCAATTAGATTTGAAGTAGCAAGACATATAGAAGCATGGGAAGATGGAGTTCATTCAAGCGAGATTGTTCAAGAAACCAGACTTTATGATGAAGCAACAGGCGAAACCAGATCAATGAGAGGAAAAGAAGATGCCGCTGAATATAGGTATTTCCCAGACCCTGATTTATTGCCATTAATTATAAGCGATGAAATGCTTGAAGAATATTCAAATATTCCTGAACTTCCTGATGAAAAAAAAGCACGTTATGTAGAAGACTTTGGAATGAAAGAATACGATGCGTCACTTCTTACTTCAAGCTTAGATATGGCACGATTTTTTGAAGAAATGATGAGTGCAAAGATTAATGCAAAAAATGCAACAACATGGTTAAGCGTTGAATTAAAAGCCAGATTAAAAGAGGGTGTTACACTTAACAATTCTCCTGTTAATGCAAAAAAACTTGCCCAACTTGTTCAAAATATTGAAAAAGGAACAATTTCAGGAAAAGCTGCAAAAGAAATTCTTGATTATCTAATGGAAAATGATGTTGAAATAGAAGAAGTTATTGACACACTTGGATTAAAACAAGTTTCAGATGATGGAGCAATTTTAAAAATCATTGATGAAATTTTAGCTAACAATACAGCTAAAGTGGACGAATACAGAAGTGGTAAAGAAAAATTATTTGGCTTTTTCGTAGGTCAAACAATGAAAGCTTCTAAAGGAAGTGCAAATCCTGCAAAAGTAAACGAACTTTTAAAACAAAGACTTGCATAAAAGAAATAAAACCCACTTGGGTTTTATGAAGAAGGAAAAAAATGCTTAGTACTCAAGCAAAAATAGCTGTAATTGGCGCAGGTAAATGGGGTCAAGCACTTCATCGTGCCCTAAGTCATAAACAAGAGGTTTTAATCACCTCTAGAACAAAAAGAGACATTAAAAACTTTACAAACCTCAAAGCAGCTTTACAATGTGAATATTTAATAATTGCTATTCCAGCGCAAAAAATATCTTCTTGGTTAGAAAATAACTTTGTTTTTCAAAATCAAAAAATTTTAGTAGCATCTAAAGGAATTGAAGCAAGTACAGGTAAGTTTTTAAATGAGATTTACAATGACTTTGTTCCAAGTACTCATGTAGCTTATATTTCAGGGCCATCTTTTGCCTCAGAAGTCATGCAGAATTTACCTACTGCTTTAGTAATTAATTCAGAAAAAGAAGGTATATACAATGAATTTTCGACTTTTTTTCCAAGCTTTATTAAAACCTATTATTCTTCCGATGTAATAGGTGCAGAAATTGCAGGAGCTTATAAAAATGTTCTTGCTATTGCTTCTGGTGTATGTGATGGTTTAAAGCTAGGCAATAATGCAAGAGCATCTTTAATATCAAGAGGTTTAGTAGAAATGACGCGTTTTGGTTTGGATTTTGGGGCAAAAGAAGAGACATTTTTAGGCTTAAGCGGCGCTGGAGATTTATTTTTAACAGCAAGCTCAACCTTAAGTAGAAACTATAGAGTAGGCTTAGGACTGGCTTCTAATAAAAGCCTTGAATTAATATTACAGGAGCTTGGAGAAGTAGCAGAGGGCGTTAAAACATCTATTGCCATTCATAAACTTTCAAAAGAAAAAGACATTTATACTCCTATTGCCAATGAAGTAAAATTGGCTCTAGAAGGAAAAAATCCAAGGGATTCTTTACACGACTTGTTAAGCAAGTAAGCTTAATACATTACACCAAGGTAGTAAAATGAATATTATTAATAAAATGTTTGATTATTTTAAGAAAACAGATATTGAGGAACCTCTTGTATATCCTGCTGATTTTGACCATCTAGAAGAAGCAAATAAATATAAGAATATAGCCCAACTTTTAATCAAGAAACAAGACTATAACGCGGCATGGGATAATTTATCCAAGCAAAAAGAGCACTATTTACTTTATAGCAGTAAGAATAACTCTAATGAAAAACAAGCCCTAGACTTAGACTCAAGTATTCACGAGGATTATGCAAGAATTCTAAAATATGAAAATAAACACAAACATGCGCTTGTTAATATTATCTATTATTTAAGTAGCAGCGAAAAAACAAATTCCAACAAAGAAAAACTGCAGACTTATTTTGAAGAAGCAAAATTAAAGAATATTTCTTATAAACAAGTAGAAAACTATACGTTTCAAGCAAGAATAACAATAAACTATAACAAAATAGAAAAAACTTTTGAAAAATGGTGTTAAGGTATTTCCAGTTTAATTAGAATTTCTTGTAAAGAAAACCACAAATAGTATAGGTAAATAATATGAAAAACATAGCATTACTAAATTTATTTTATGCTTTAATCCCCCTACTTTTCGTAGCTTATATATATTATAAGTATACTAATGATAAAAAAGAAATACTTTATGCAAGCCTTCGAATGTTTGTACAACTTTTAGGAATTGGTTACTTGCTTGTATATATTTTTTCAAATGAAGATATATACTTGGCTTATTTTATTTTATTTTTTATGCTTTGTATATCTGCTATCATAACCATACGAAATACCCAAGAAAAAAATATAAAACACTATTGCATTATTTTTTTATCTTTAGCACTTTCATGCTTAAGCATTTTATTTTTAATAGTATTTATTGTCTTAGAACTACAGGAATATCAAGCAAGTATAATTATTCCAATAGCAGGTATGATTTTTGCAACAGCGATGAATACACTGTCAATTGGCGTTGAACGTTTTGAAAAAGAATATGAACGTACTGGTTTTAGGCAAGCAAGAAATGTAGCTTTTAAATCCTGCTTAATCCCTCAAATAAACTCTTATTTAGCCGTAGGGCTAGTAGCACTTCCAGGAATGATGACAGGCCAAATACTTTCTGGAATCGATCCTTTAATTGCCGTACGTTATCAAATTATGGTAATGTTGATGCTATTTTCAAGCTCTGGTCTTGCCGTCATTTTATATTTTTTTCTTCTTCATCGATATAAAGTTTACAATACTAAGAGTAAGCCTTAAAAACATCGTTGTGATATACTTTACATTAATTAAATTAAGCTAGACTCTTATTATACCTTAAAGGAAAAATATGATTAATAAAATACTTTTCATTGTTTTAATTTTATTGGCAAATGTTTATGCTAAAAAAGAAAGTTATATGAGCTTAGGCTCAACTCCTAAATATCAAAAGAATTTCACACATTTTGATTATGTTAACCCAAACGCTAAAAAAGGCGGTATCTATAAACAAGCAGCACGTGGTACCTATGATTCATTTAATCCTTTCATTCTTAAAGGTTTAAGTGCCTCTGGAATTGGCTTATTATACGATACATTAATGAGCCCAAGTGCCGATGAATCTTCTGTATATTATCCCTTGATTGCCAAAGAAGTGGAAATTGATGAAAATAATAATTGGGTGGTATTTTATATTAATGAAAACGCTCGTTTTTCTGATGGATCAAAAGTAAGAGCCCAAGATGTAAAATTCTCTTTTGATATTCTAATAGAAAAAGGAAGCCCCCAATACAAAAGATATTACTCTGATATAAAAGATGTTGAAGTCTTAAATGATTTAAGTGTACGATTTAACTTTAAAACCAATACCAATAAAGAACTTCCTGTTATTTTAGTTTCTTTAAATATTATGCCTAAAAAGTTTTGGAGTGATAAGGACTTTATAAAAGCTGATGATACTGTTCCAATGGGCTCAGGGCCTTATTTAATAGATTCTTATAAATTTGGGAAATACATTAAATACAAACGAAATAAAAACTACTGGGCGAAAGATTTAAATGTAAATTTTGGTTCTTATAATTTTAATAAAATTCAATACGATTATTATAAAGATCAAAGTGTAACCCTAGAAGCATTTAAAGCAGGTGAGTTTGATTATAGACAAGAATACACAGCAAAAACATGGGCAACTATGTATACAGGTAAAAACTTCAGCAAGGGCCTAATTAAAACAGAAAACAGACAGCATGAAAATCCGCAAGGAATGCAAGCCTTTGGTTTTAATTTACGTAATCCATTATTTAAAAATAAAGAAATAAGAAAAGCGCTTAATTTGGCTTTTGATTTTGAATGGACCAATAAACAACTCTTTTTTTCACAATATAAAAGAAGCCAATCCTTTTTTGATAACAGTGAGTTAAGCTCCTCTGGTTTACCTTCTAAAGAAGAACTTCTTTTATTAAATCCTTTAAAAGATCAAATTCCTTCAAGTGTTTTTGAAAAAGAATTTAAAAATAATACAACTAAAGGCAGTGGAAAAATAAGAAAAGAATTAAGAGCTGCTCTTAAAATTCTTAAAAAAGAAGGCTGGAGTTTTAAAAATAAAGTTTTAGTAAAAGATGGAAAAGAATTTGTTTTTGAAATTTTACTTTACCAACCTAATTTTGAAAGAGTGGTTCAGCCTTTTATCAAAAATCTTAAAAAAATTGGAATAAAAGCTTCTTTAAAAGTACTTGATGCCGTTTCATATAGTAATAAAGTAAAAAACTATGATTTTGATATGATGGTTATTTCTTATCCTGTTTCTTTAAGTCCTGGTAATGAACTCAAGTACTTTTGGGGAACGTTGAGTGCTGATATTAGAGGAAGTCAGAACTATATGGGAATTAAAAATAAAGCAATTGATACACTAATAGATCATGTAATTATTGCAAAAAATAGAAAAGAACTTCTGACTAGCGTTAAAGCACTTGATAGAGTAATGTTAAACAATTATTATGTTATTCCACAATGGCACAGTTCCACGTATAGAATTGCTTATTGGAATAAGTTTCATCAGCCTAAAATTCATCCAAAATACAGCATTGGAATAATGACGTGGTGGTTTAAAGATGAATATTTAAAAGATAAATAATGAGCGCTTATATACTAAGACGACTTTTATTTATCATTCCTACACTTTTAGGAATTATGACTATTAATTTTTTCATTGTTCAAACTTCCCCTGGAGGTCCTGTTGAGAAAATGATTTTACAAATACAAGGCGCTGAGGATACTGCTTTAAGTAGAATTGCTGGCTCTTCTCAAGGGGATTTAGTAAATGCCAATAGTAAGGAAGGGAAAAACTCTGTTTATCAAGGAGCCTCAGGACTAGACCCTGAACTTATTAAAGACATTGAAAAACTTTATGGTTTTGATAAACCCTTGTGGGAGCGTTATTTATTAATGCTTAAAAACTACGCACTTTTTGATTTTGGAGAAAGTTTTTTTAAAAATGCCTCTGTATTGGAGCTTGTGAAAGAAAAACTTCCGGTTTCTATTTCTTTAGGTATTTGGTCAACACTTATTATTTATTTAATATCAATTCCTTTGGGTATAAAAAAAGCCTTAAAACATGGATCAAAATTTGATATTTACAGCTCAACCATAGTCATTTTAGGCTCTGCAATTCCTGGTTTTTTATTCGCCATTTTATTAATTATTCTTTTTGCTGGAGGTAATTATTTAGACCTTTTTCCTTTAAGAGGAATTACCAGCGATAATTTTGAGTCCTTGGGATTTTTTGCACAAATAAGAGATTATATCTGGCATATGTTTTTACCTATTATGGCTATGGTAATTGGAGGTTTTGCAACCTTAACCATGCTTACTAAGAACTCTTTTTTAGATGAAATTGGAAAACAATATGTCTTAACAGCACAAGCAAAAGGCTTAAGTGAATCCTTTGTTTTATACAAACATGTATTTAGAAATGCAATGCTAATTATCATTTCAGGTTTTCCTGCCGCTTTTATTTCAATGTTTTTTACAGGCTCGCTTTTAATAGAAATTATCTTTTCTTTAGATGGCATTGGACTTTTAGGTTTTGAAGCCGCACTTTATAGAGACTATCCCGTAATGTTTGCCACTTTGTATATTTTTACACTTATGGGTTTAGTGGTTTCCCTAATATCTGATTTGGTTTATACCTATGTAGATCCAAGAATAAATTTTGAGAAGAATTAAATGCAAAGTATAAGAGATAAAAGAATTGCCGTATTTAAAAGTAATAAAAGAGGCTATTACTCTTTATGGATTTTTTCTATTATATTTATAATTACCTTATTTGCAGAATTTATAGCCAACGACAAACCCTTACTTATAAAATACAACAATGATTATTATATGCCTGTATTTAATGAATATTCAGAAACCGTTTTTGGAGGGGAGTTTGAGAGTGAGGCAGATTATAAAGACGAGTATGTACAAGACTTAATAAAAGAAAATGGTTACTTAGTCTGGCCCTTAATTCCATACTCCTATCACAGTATTAAACTGGACTCAAATGAGGCTTTTCCTAGTGCTCCTAGCTTAGAGAACTATTTAGGAACAGATGACCAAGGAAGAGATGTTTTAAGCCGTATAATTTACGGTTTTAGAATATCAATTCTCTTTGGTTTACTTCTAACCATCTTTTCCTCTATTATTGGAGTAATAGTAGGAGCAGTGCAGGGATATTATGGAGGGAAGGTCGATTTATTAGGTCAAAGATTTATTGAAATATGGGCAGGTTTACCTACGCTTTATTTATTAATGATTTTAGCCAATTATATTCAACCTTCTTTTTGGTGGCTCTTAGGTTTATTATTACTTTTTTCTTGGACAGCACTTGTAGGCGTAGTTCGAGCTGAGTTTTTACGCGCACGTAATTTTGAGTATGTAAAAGCAGCCAGGGCCTTGGGTCAGAGTGATTTTAATATTATGAAAAAACATATTTTACCAAATGCACTTATTGCAACGCTAACTTTTATGCCTTTTATTTTATCTGGAAGTATTACAACACTTACCTCTTTAGATTTTTTAGGTTTTGGACTTCCAGCTGGAAGTCCAAGTTTAGGAGAATTATTAGCCCAAGGAAAAGCAAATATGCATGCGCCTTGGTTAGGAATATCAGCGTTTATTGTTTTATCACTACTTTTATCCTTATTGGTATTTATAGGTGAAGCCTTTAGAGATGCACTAGATCCTAGAATTGCACAAGGTTCATAATGGAAAATATTTTAAAAATTAAAAACGTAAGTATGCAAAGCGATGTTGATATTTTAAAAGATGTAAGTATTTGCATTAAAAAAGCTCAAACATTGGCTTTAGTAGGGCAAAGTGGTTCTGGAAAATCTATGCTTGCCCATGCTATTTTAAACTTACTTCCAAGAGGGGCAAATTTTAAACTGCAAGGAGAAATTTCTTTTCAAGATAAAAATATTTTAGCTTTAAAGAAAAATGAACTTGAAAAACTAAGAGGAA
>CAJXWI010000024.1 GCA_913062735.1 uncultured Arcobacter sp. | reverse complement strand
CAAATTTGATTTTATTAAAACTTAAGACTTTTAATAAATTCTTATTTTTTAAAGCAAGGATATGGACAAGTATTTGTAAGGCACCTCCTACAAGAACTCCATAAGATAGGTAAAAAGTAATGTCATATTTATCCATATCTTTAGATATAAGTAAGGCAGCAATTAAACTAAGATTTAATAAAGCGGTTGAAAATGCACTTGTGGAGAAATGGTTTTTATACTGCAGTAACGCTGCCATAAAGGTTACAACAAAAATCATAGGTAAATAATAAAAATTTATTGCAAGTAAAGGAGCTGTTAATTCTACTGTTTTGTCATCAAATCCAATAGCAATAAAATTTGTGACAAATTTTGAAAACAGTGTTACGAAAAGTGATAAAAGCATAATAAAAGCAAAAAATGAAAGAAATATTGAAGATGAAAATTGTATTTTGTGTTTACTTTTTGCATAGGCAGGAATAAAGGCTTGTGTGAAAGCGCCTTCTGCAAAAATTCGTCTGAATAAATTGGGTACTTTAAAAGCAACAAAAAAGATATCTGAATAAATATTCGCACCTAAGATTGATGCCGTTAATAAGTCACGTATGAAACCAAGTATTCTTGAAAATAAAATACCAGAACTGTTCGTAAAAATTGATTTAATAAGCATAATACTCGCTTTTTTTATTAATAATTATTTGTGCTTTGTTTTTAAAGAAAGACAAATGTGCTTGTATTATATTAATTTTTTGCCCATTTTTTGGTAAAAGCGTTTTATCTTTTGAATAAAGTTTTATTTTATATTTTTTATTGTTTTTTATATAATGCAAATAACCCTTTTTATATTGACCACTAAGATTAATAATAAGTTCATTTTGGTTTTTAGAATCAAATAAATCAATAGTATTCGCTTGTGTAAAATACTCTTTTATATTTTCTTCCTTTGAGTGTTTTTTGATTATTTTAAACGAGCTTATTTCTTTTAATCCATAATGTTCTTTGGTTTGAAGAATCTCTAAATTATATGAAGCCTTTACTTCGAGTTTTTCTTTTGATTTGTAGATATAGATTGCTCTTTTGTTTTTTTGTTTTATTATATAATTGTTTTTATCTTTATATATTACAACAACATTGTAAATCTTAATATTGGAGTTATTGCTCTTGTATAATGCAGCAATTCCTTTATTTCTATTTTCTTTCTTTTTATAAGCTTGGGTTTCAAAACTTGCAATAATTGCTAAGTGATCAGAGTATCCTTCTCCTGCGTGAACGCCATACTTTTGTGTCATTTTCCAACGATGTATTTTTCTATTACTGTAGAGGTAAGGAGGGCTTAAGGCCTTAAAACTATTGTTAATATAAGAAATATTTTTTTTATCAAACAAGGCTTGCGCTAATAATATATTATCAGGAGTGATTTTATTGTTTCTATACAGTGAAGAAAAACGCTTAGTGTAATTTAGTTCATACCATAGGTTATAATGATAATTCTTTTTTTCCTTCGTTAATATCTTAGAAGAGGAGTTAAGAATATCATTTATACCTGTAATATTATAACTATCATTTAAATCTTTATTCAGTTTTAGGGTTTCTTTCTCATTATAATTACTATTAAAATCTCCAATCAATATATAATCAAGATCTTCTTGAAATTTTTTAATATAATTATTGAGAGTATTTGCATATAAAATACGAAAAGATTCTTTTTGCCTTTTTGATGGCCAATGGTTATTAAATATTTTTATGATTTTATTCTCAATTTTTATATCGACTTCTAATATATCACGTTTAATTTTTTTTGAGCGAACAGCAATTGTGTTACTTCTTAAAATTTTATACTTACTTAAAACAGCTAAACCAACCGCTGATTCTTTTTGTTTTATAAAGGAATGGTATTTATAGTGTGTTTTTCTTTTTAAAGAAAGTAGAACATTTAAAGACTCTATTTCTTGTAGAACTAGCACATCTGCATTTAAATCATTAATAACGCGAGAAATATTTTGAAGTTTAATCAGGTAATTTTTTTTATTCCATAAAGAAGATGTATTTGGAATGTATTCTTTATATTCAGAACCATTGTATTTTAAATCAAATAGATTTTCTACATTATAAGATGCAACAGTGAATACTTTTGCAAAAAGTACTTGTGTTATAAGAATAAAAACAAATGCATATTTTAAAATCATTTTGTATTTTATCAAATAATAACTCAAAGTACCTTTTATCTTATTTTACTTTATTTTTTACTGTTTAGACGTGATTGGTATTCTAAAGGATGTGCACATACGGGACACGTTTTAGGTGGCTTTTTCCCTCTGTGTACGTGTCCACAGACTTCACAAATCCACTCTTCATCTTTATTTGTACTTAAGTGTTCTTCCTCGTTTTCCAATCTTTCTAAAAGCATTCTATACATATTTTCGTGCTCAATTTCAATCTTACCTATTCCTGCTAATATTCTTGCAGCTTCCTTATTTCCTTCTTCTTTTGCAATGGCAGAAAAATCGGGATACATTGTAGTATTTTCATAAGATTCTCCCTCTATTGCATCTAAAAGGTTTTCTTTTGTATTTCCAAAATCTTTATGCATACTTAAATTATTGTAAAGCCTTAATTCTAGTTTTGCATGTACTTTTTCATTGTTTGCAGCTCTTTGAAAATGTTCGGCTATATCTCTATATCCCTCTTTTTGAGCTATTTTAGCGTAATACTCGTATTTGTTCCTTGCCATTGATTCTCCTGCAAATGCTTTTAATAAAACAACCTGTGTTAAACTTTCAGTAACATTTTTCATCTCTTGATTACAACAGGACAGAATTCCTGTACCCACTTTTTGAATTTCAACTTCATTTCCACATTTACTGCACTTGTAACTTTCATACTGTTTCATGATTTTCCTTTGTATTTTATACTATATTGTAACAAAATAATTCCAAGAATTATATTATCAAATAATAATAATTATCCTTTGATAATAATACTCCATTAATACTTAAAGGAAAATAATTATTATCTAATAATTTATATTACTAAATAAATTTTTATAAAGATTAGCCTATACTTATAAGAATAATATATGTGTGTTAATTTGCTATTTCTATTTATTTATAGTATTATCGCGACATATTGGAGTTAAAATTATGAATTATACGAAGCTGTTAAAAGATTATAACCTTAAAGTAACCCCACAACGAATTGCTATAGTTGATGAGTTGTATAAACATGGGCATATGAATATAGATGCTTTGTATCAGGTTCTATTAGTTAAGTTCCCAAGTATTTCTTTAGCTACTATTTATAAAAATATTAATGCTATGATTGAGAAAGTATTTGTTGATGAAGTTAAGATTGAAAATAAAAAATCAGTTTTTGAATTAAGTAAAAAAGAGCATGCTCATATAATTTGCTCATCATGTGGAAGCATTAGTGATATGGATATTTCTTTGGAATCTGTAATGAAAGAAGTTTCTTCTTTAAACAGTTTTGAAATTGAAAAAACCTCTTTATGTTTCACAGGTATTTGTAAATCCTGTACCTCTAAATAAAGCGCTTAGCTTTATTTAGAAACCATTGTGAATAACTAAAGCAAGTACCACCATTAAGACAATCCCTGCACTTCTATTATATAACCTGTTTGCTGTTATAAATACTAACATTAATGAAAGTATAAAAGCAGCTGCAATATCGAAGAAGTAAGCACTTAAATCCACATTTAATGGATTAACAATAGAGGCAATTCCTAAAACCATAGTAAAGTTAGCTACATTTGAGCCTATGATATTTCCAATAGCTAAGTCAGCATTGTTATTTAATGCGGCTTTTATTGAAATAGTAAGTTATGGTAAAGAAGTTCCAAAAGCAACTAAAAATAAACCAATAATCCACTCACTTACACCAAATTCACGTGCAATATTCCCTGCACTTGAAATAGCAAAATCAGCCCCTCCAATTGTAAGAAGAAAACCAATAGCTAAGAAGAAAGAAGCTTTACCCCAGGCAAATTTTTCACTTTTGTCTTCATGTGATTCTTCAACTTGATTTGAAGATATTAAAAACGCCAAATACGATGCCATTAAAATTAAAAATAAGAAACCATCAAAGGCGGTTAATTTTCCATCAATGGCCATTAAAATAAAAATAAGTATAGGAAACAACGACCATGCAGAATCTTTAGCAAAAATATCTCTGCTTGGATTAATATTTTTGGCAATTAAAAACACTGCACCTAATACAAGAGAAATATTAAAAATAGTACTTCCAATTACATTTGCAACTGCAATATCACCACTTCCATGTAAAGAGGCGGATACAGAAACTGCCATTTCTGGCAATGACGTTCCAAGTGCAACAAGAGTAGCTCCAATAACAAATGGAGAGATTTTATAATGCAGAGCAATTTTTTCACTTTGATTGATTATGAAGTCTGCCCCAAAAACAAGTGCTGTCATTGAGGCTATAAATATTACAATGTCCATTTTACTGATTCCTTACTATTAAACTATTTGGTAAATTAAATTCTTTAATGAGTTCTTCTTCTTTTTGTCGGTGCTCTCCATCATCCACTTCATGGTCGTAGTTTAATAAATGCAATAATCCATGTATAAATAAGAGTGCAAACTCTTGCTCTTGGGTATGATTATATAAAGTAGCTTTTTCTTTAACAAAGTCGTAAGAAATTACAATAGAACCAAGAGGCATGTTTGGGAAATCAAATTCCAAAGGAAAAGATAAAACATCAGTAGCTTGATCTTTTTGTCTGTGTTCTTTATTTAGGTTTTGAATGTAGTCGTTATCACAGATGATTAGTTCTATGCTTTTATCACTTAGACTTTTTAATATGTCTTCGCATAATTCTTTTTTAAAATCAAATGTGCTTTGGTTGTCAATGTCAATCAAGATTTACCTTATAATTTTTTGAAATTATAGCAAAAAGTTATAAAGTAAGAGATTAAAAGAATGAAGGTAAGTGCGCTTTAAAACAGTTCTAACATCTTATAAACTTCATTTACATCATAAGTCGTAAGTTTTAATTTAATATTGGGTTTTTGGGCAATAATTGCTTTTTTAATACCTTGCGCTTGTGCTTCTTTTAATCGTAAATCCATAGAATAAACATCTTTTATTTCACCCGTTAAAGATACTTCTCCAATAAATACTGATTCTTTTGAAATAGGGCGGTCTCTAAAAGAAGAAATAATAGCTGCAATGACAGCTAAATCAGCAGAACTTTCTTTTATTTTTATTCCGCCTGAGATATTAATAAACACATCATAGTTGTTTAAAGGCAAGTCAAGTTTTTTCTCCAAAAGTGCTAAGAGCATATTTAATCTTGCAATATCAAAACCGGTACAAGAACGCTTGGGATTTGGAAAATTAGAATCACACACCAAGGCTTGAACTTCTAAAATAAGTGAACGTGTTCCTTCAATTGCAACCGTTAAAGCTGATCCCGCTTGTGATTTACTTTTGTCAAAAAACTTAGAGGCAATATCTTTTGCTGATATTAAGCCCTCATTTGTCATCTCAAAAATACCAATTTCACTGGTTGAGCCGAATCTGTTTTTAAAAGAACGTAACATTCTTAGCTCTTTTGAGGCTTCTCCTTCGAAATATAAAACGGTATCAACCATATGTTCTAGTACTCTTGGACCTGCAATGGAACCATCTTTTGTAATATGCCCAATAATAAACATAGAAATATCGCTTTCTTTTGCTTTTCTCATTAACTCAAAAGTAATCTCTCTTACTTGTGTTACGGAACCAGGTGAGCTTGTTAGGTTACTTGAATACATTGTTTGAATTGAATCAATTATTACTACTTCATAATCTTGTCTTAAAAGTTCATCTTGTATTTCTTCCAGTTTAATTTCTGGTAATAAATATAGGTTTTGATGGTTTGCATCTAATCTGTTGGCTCTTAGTTTTATTTGACCCATGCTTTCTTCCCCCGAAACATAAAGGACTTTTTTCCCATTTTTTGCAATTGAACCCGCAACTTTTAATAATAATGTTGATTTTCCAACGCCTGGACTTCCTCCAATTAAAGTTAGCGATCCAGGAACAACTCCACCACCAAGGACTAAATCAAACTCTTCATTGTAAGATGAAAAACGTACAATATCGTCTTGTTTTACTTCTGTGATAGGTGTTGCTTTTACTGTAGTAGAAGCAACTTTTTTTGTTTGTTTTAAAACTTCTTGTTGGGAAGTTGATAGTTCAATAAAACTATCCCATCCTCCGCAATCTGGACATTTTCCCAACCATTTACTGGCTTGGGTTCCACAATGTTGACATTCAAATAAAGATATTTTTTTCTTCGCCATAATAACCCTCTGTTTTTTCTTATTATAAGGATAATACAATATAATTTACCTAAGATTAAAAAACATTACAAATAGAAATAAAATACAAAAAAGTAGATAAAATGATAATTTATATCCATGGATTCGCATCATCAGGTTTTGGAAGTAAAGCAAAACTGTTTAAAGAAAAGTTTGAAGAAGATATTTTACTGCCTTCTTTATCGTATATTCCAAGTTTAGCTCTTAATACCTTGGAGCAAATAATTGAAATGTTATTAGCAAGAAATGAAAAAGTAAATTTAGTTGGCTCTTCTTTGGGTGGATTTTATTGTATCTATTTATCCAATAAATATAAAATAAAAGCGGTATTAATAAATCCAGCAATTTATCCTTCTAAAACATTAGAGAAAATTGGAATGCAAACAAATTATTATGACAATTCTAGCTTCGAAGTTAAAAAAGAACATTTAAACTTTTTAAAAAGTATGGAGCAAGATAATATTAAGTCTAAAAAAGACTTCCTTGTTTTACTTCAAAAAGAAGATGAAGTTTTGAATTATAAAGAAGCCGAATTATTTTTGAAAGGAAGTTCTCTTCATATAGAAGAGGGTGGAAATCACAGTTTTGAAAATATTCAAAAATATTTCAAAACTATAAGTGATTTTTTTAAAGCTTAATATTCGTATTTGTTCACATGTGCTTGAAACGCATCAATACTAATTACTATATTTCCTTTTACTGATTTTAGCGATTTTATTTTGCTGTGTTCTTTTTTAAATATATATTCATATTCATTTGCATTCTGTGCTATTCGTAACTCTGCTTGTTCTATTTTTACATCTGTTGCATATAGTGGCTTAACTAAAGTAAGGTCTGATTGAAAGGCTGTAATATGGAACATCTTTTTAGGAAGTATAAAATAGCACGTATTTTGTTTCACTAAGAGTGAATCTACTTTTGTTCTTCTTGCTTCTTTTGAGCACGAATACTTGGAAACATTATCTTGGCTCCAATACAATACAGCACTTGCTTGGTGAACTTCAATATTTTTTATGTTTTCTAAGCTTTTCCAGTTTTTTGTTATTTTGTTTTGAATGCTTTTTGCATTGTATTTACTATAATCAAAAGCATCTTGTGTAAAATACTTAAAAAGAAAAAAAGCAAGAATTACTAAAGCAATTGAAAAAATAGAAAGTCCAATGAAAAATTTTTGTAGTTTAGGAATGCTTGTTTTTTTTACTTTTAATGCTGGATTGTCTTCTAAGTAAGAAAGAGCTAAATCTTTTGCGCTACCAAAACGTTGTGTTACATCTTCATAAGAAGCTTGGCTTTCATTTATATATGAAGATATTTCTTTAAGAATTTCATCTCTTTGTTTTTTAGGAAGAAGAGACAGTTCTTTTTCTAATTCATTAATATACGTATTTGTTTTCATTATTTTTCCTTTATTATTTTATTTATACTTTTGTGATGGTCTTCATATGCCTCTAAGAGTAAGGGCAAAATTTCTTCACCTTTTTTAGATATTTGGTATTCTCTTTTTGGATGTCCTGATGTTTTTGGAACATTCCAAGAAGAACTTAACCAACCATTTGTTTCCATTCTATTAAGTAAGGGATATAAGGTTCCTTCATTTACCTTAAGATTATTTTGCTCAAAGAACTTAAGAATTGCTAAACCATGTAAGGGAGAATTCTTTTTCAAAGAGAGTAAAGTATAGAGCTCTACATAACCTTTTCTAAATTGGGTTAGCCATTTTTTATAATCTTCTTCCATGTTTATCCTTTTTCTAAATATATTGTATCACATTTTACTTTGTATTACAAAGTAAAATGCATTAAATGTAAAAAGTACTTATACGGTATATTGAAATTTAAATTTGTATTGTTAAGAATGTAAGTAAATAGGGTTTTAAAAAGTGAAGAATAAAATAAGAATTAAAAACAGGAAAAAATCCTGCTTTTATTATAGACCTAAGTCTGCTTTAATTTGATTTGCCCATGCTTCTAATCTTTCGTCAGTTAAGTCATCTTGATTGTCTTCATCAATAACTAAACCTAAAAACATATCATCAACTACTGCTAATGATTCTTCATAATCATAACCATCCGTTGAAGTTTGACCAATGATAGTTGCATCTTTAACTTTTTCATGTAATAAGTAAAGTGATTCAGCAAAAGTATCCCCATAACCATCTTGATCTCCAAGACCTAATAGTGCCACTGTTTTACCTGAAAAATCAATTTCATCTAAATTGTCTTCAAAATCTTCCCAGTCTGATTGTAAATCTCCAGAACCCCATGTTGAGCTTGCAAGAATTAATTTGTCATAAGATGAAACTTCATCAGTTGAAGAGTTAAGTACTTCTATTAAATCAATATTGTCTTCACCTAAAATTTTAACTAATCTTTTACAAACATCTTCAGTCATACCACCGTCGCTACCGTATATTAATCCAACTTTACTCATAATTTATTCCTTTTATAATATATTAAATTTATTATCGCGATAATAGTGCAATATAATTAATATTAAATTATTATTTAATACTACCTATCAATATTAAGATTATATTTATAATATTCTTAAGTTTTGTTTACTTCTAAATCTTTTAGATAAATTCCATCTAAAAGAGAATCAACAAAAGCATCGGCAGAAAATTCAATTAAATCTGTCGCTTTCTCACCTATTCCAACATATAAAATAGGTAATTTTAGTTGACTCGCTATTGAAAATAAAGCCCCACCTTTTGCTGTTCCATCTAGTTTTGTTACAATAATTCCATCAATTCCAATCATTTCATGAAAAGCTTTGGCTTGTGCAATAGCTGAGTTACCTTGTGTTCCATCTAAAATCATTAGTTTTTGATGGGGTGCATTCTCTTGTGCTTTTGAACAAACTTTGACTATTTTTTTAAGTTCATGTGAAAGATTTGTTTGCGTTTGTAAACGTCCTGCTGTATCAATTATAACATTGTCAAAATCTTTTGCAAGACCTGAAGAAATAGTATCATAAGCAACTGCGGAAGCATCATGACCTTGTTTTGTTTTAATTATTGGGATATCTAGCTTAGAAGCCCAAGTACTTAATTGTTCAATTGCAGCAGCTCTAAACGTATCTCCTGCGCCTAAAAGCACTTTTTTATTCATGAGTTTATATCTGTTAGCAAGTTTTGCAATCGTAGTAGTTTTTCCAGCTCCATTAACCCCAATAATTAATTGAACAAAGGGTTTAGGAAGATTTTCTTCTTCTATTTTTGGAACATTAGCAAATAAAGGAATAAGTCTGTCTCTTAATTGTTTTCTTGATATGAAATTCTCAAAACCTTCCATAACTTGTTCAATCACTTCGTATTCCATATCTGCTTCAATTAATACATCTTCAATTTCATTAAAAAAGATAATTTCTTTTTTCTTTGGGATAATAGAGGAAAAGTTTGAAACCGTTTTTTCTAAAGCTCTTGAAAAAAAGTTTTTTTGACTTTCTTTTTCATCACTGTTGTTCGTACTTTTTTCTTCTTTTATGCCATTACTTATTGTTTCGTCTTCTGTTTTTAGGTCTTCTTTTTTTTCTAAAGTATTCTCATTCGTAATAACTTGATCTTCTTCTTTTTCATTGTTTAAAGAAGGAAGATCTAAATCTTCTTTTTTACCATTATTATCACTATTATCATTATTCTCTTTTTTCTTAAAAAAACTAAACATTATTTAATTGCCCTTTGTATATCACTTTCTAACATTTCTTCTGGAACGATACCTTTGTATTTTTCCATAATAAAACCGCCTTTTTTTACTAAGTACATAGTAGGAATGGTTTTTATTCCTCCTAAATATTGTGCAAATAATTCATTTTCTTGCCCATTCGTAGTGGGGTATTGAATATTAAATTCCTGAAGGAAAGCAAGCATCTCTTCTTTACTTTTTTTATCCGATAACAATACATTGATAATTTCAAAATCATTTTTATATTTTTCTCTTAATTTATTTAGGTGTGGAAACTCCGCTTTACAAGGAGGACACCAGGTTGCAAAAAAATTAATTAATAAGGCTTTGTTTTGGTAGTTTGTAAATGCAAGAGTATTTTCACTTGTAATTAGCTCTAATGTTCCACCTTTTACAGTTGTTAAGCTTATTTTGGGATATTTTATTTTTTCTTCTGTTTTATTTTTTGAATCACAAGCTACAAATACGAGTAGGGGTATAATTGCAAAAAATGCTATGTGTTTAAACTGCATTTTAAGTCCTTTAGGTAAAATATTTATTAAGGTATGAATAATATCTAAGTAAGGCTTAAATATGTTAGAAGATCACAAGGGTGATTTTAGAAAATCGTGTATAAAAAGATTAAGAATTCAAAGCAAATTACGACATGTTAAAAAAGATTACGATGTTATAAATAAATTATATAAATTAATTGATACTTTAGGTGCTAAAAAAGTTTTATTATATCTTCCTTTAAAAATGGAAGTTAATGTTATGCCTTTAATTAAAAGACTTAGACGTGAAAAAAAAGTTGAAGTGTATGTTCCTTATATGAGCGGAAAAAGTTTTAAAGCAGTCAGATATAGATTGCCCCTAAAAGTCAAAAAATTTGGTATAAAAGAACCAAACAATTCTTATTTAAAAAATGATATTGATTTAGCCATTGTTCCTTGTGTAGGAATTGATGCTGTGTATAAAAGAATTGGTTTTGGAAAAGGAATGTATGATAGGTTTTTTTATTCTTTAAAAAATAAACCATGCATCGTATTTACTCAATTAACCTATTGTAAGAGCGAAAAAGTCTTATCTAATCATTACGATATTCAAGCAGATTATATTATAACAAGATAAAAATACAAGGCTTTAGTGTATTTTTTTAAAACAATTTAAAGGTTTTGAGTATGGAAGTATTATTATTAGAAGGATTGATTTTAGCAATTGTTGTTGCTGCTATTACAATCTTCATTAAAGGAAAATTTGAAAATGCTAAATTTGACATCTATACTGAACAAGCACAAGCAAAAGCAAGAGTAATTGAGCATGAAGCCCAAGCTGTTCTAAAAGATGCTAAAAATAAGGCAAAAAGAGATTATGAGAAAGAATTTAATTCTGCAAAAAAAGACTACGATTATATGTTGCAAAAAATTGAAAAAAAAGAAAAAGAATTAAATTCGCATTTAGAAGAACAATTAGAAAGCATTAAAAAAGAAAAGAATGAAGTAGAAAATAACAGTGAAAAAATAAAAGTATTAAAAGAGGGTTTAGAAAAACAAAAAGAAACCTATGATACAAAAATAACTGCGGCTATAAAAGTATTAGAAAATGCTTCTGGTTTGACTCTTGTTGAAGCAAAAGAATTAATGTTGCATAAAGTAAAAGAGGATTCAAGAGCCCAAATTGCTTCCATTTTTAGAAAAAAATACAAAAATGCAGAAGTTGACTGTGAACTGAGTATTAATAATATGCTAGCGAATGCAGTTACTAGATATGCTGGTGAATTTGCGGCTGAGCGGCTTATTAATAATATTCCAATTAATGATGATGAAACTAAGGGTAAAATCATTGGAAAAGAAGGGCGTAATATAAAAGCCTTAGAAATGCTTTTAGGGGTTGATATTATTATTGATGATACTCCAAATACTATTACCGTTTCTTCTTTTAATTTATACAGACGGGCAATTGCAACTAAAACAATCAAAGACTTGATTGAAGATGGAAGAATTCAACCTGCAAAAATTGAAGAAATCTATAATAAAGTTAAAATTGAATTTGGGGAGAAAATTCTCAAAGAGGGTGAAGATGTTGTTTTAGAACTTGGAATCAAGTCTATGCATCCTGAACTTACAAAATTAGTGGGGCGATTAAGGTACAGAGCCTCTTATGGTCAAAATGCTTTAAAACATACACTAGAAGTATCTCATTTAGCTGGTTTAATTGCGGCTCAAATGGGTGGCGATCCAATACTTGCAAGGCGTGCTGGATTATTACATGATATTGGAAAAGCATTAACCCATGACATGCCAGGTTCACATGTAGATTTAGGTGTTGATATCTGTA
>CAJXWI010000023.1 GCA_913062735.1 uncultured Arcobacter sp. | reverse complement strand
ACCATTGATTTTATACTATTGTAGGCAATGACCGACACAGATAACATCAAAAGAAAAACTGCGGAGTAGCCAAAAATTAGATTTGTTCGAATGTCATACTTTTTCATATTAAGTCTCTTTCATCTGGAAATAAAAAATAATTTTATTGTTACATATCATACAACATATTTTATATATTTTTTGTGTCAAAATTGTGGTAAATAATGTTATTTTTTTAATTTAAAAAAATTTATTTTAAATATATAAATAACTATATAATATATAATTATTATGTTATGATTTATTCAATTTGCAAAACATTACAGTCATATATTAGTTATTTTTTTAATTACGTGTTGTTATTTAAAAAGGAATTTTATGTGTAAACATTTATTCAAACTATTATTTATATTTATTGTTTCATTTATATCTTTATTTGCTTCAGAACATAATGATAAAAAAGTTCAAAATCAAAAAGTTGATATTTTGAAACTCTCTCTCAAAGAAAAAGATTGGATAAACAATCATCCCAAAGTAAAAATTGCTATTCAAAATAATTGGGCACCATTAAACTACGTAGATGAAAACAAGATTCCAAAAGGTCTAGGTGTTGATTTCATTGAACTTTTAAATAAAAGACTGGGTGGAATTTTAAAAATTCACCCAAATAGTTTTAAAAATAGTTTAGATAATCTCAAAAGTAAAAAAATTGATGCTATGTTGGATATCACTCCTACGGAAAAAAGAAAAGAATTTTATCATTTTACATCACCTTATATAACCATACCCAAAGCGATTGTTACACAAATAAATTCTCCTATTTATTATAAAAGTGAAAAAATGTTATTTGATAAAAAAGTTGCCATAGAAAAAGGTTACTTAACTTCAAAACTATTAAAAGAGATTGCACCAGGAGTAACCATAGTAGATTATGACAATACCTCAGATGCACTAGATGCAGTTTCAAGAGGTGATGTAGATGCTTATGTAGGAAATAAAGCTGTTGTAAACTATATCATAAGAAAGGACTTTATCACCAATCTAACATTTCACGCACGAACCCAAAACAAAGGTTCCGTTTTAGCAATAGGTGTGAGAAAAGATTGGTTGATATTAAGAAATATCTTACAAAAAGCATTGGATTCAATTACTATTGACGAAAGAAATAATATTTTAAATAAATATATTGGCAATGAAAAATCAAAAGAAAAAAAAGAACTAAACATGGCTTTTCATTACGATAGACCACCTTATATGTTTGGAAAAACAAGTTCAAAAGGTATCGAGGTTGATTTGGTTAAAGAGATATTTGCACTACAAGGATATAAAGTAAATATTCATCAAATGTCAAAAACCACCATGGAAAGACTCTTGCAAACAAATCCAAAGTTTGATGCAGTAGCATCTGTAACAAGCAGTGATGATGGAAGTTTTTATTCTGATAGATACAGTTTATATGAAGATTTTGCCATTACTAGAAAAGCAGACAATATACAAATTAACTCAATGGAAGACCTTGGTAAATATGATTTTATCTCGTGGAAGAATGCGTATAATGACTTGGGTAAAAAATTTTATCACTATTTTAACCCAAAAGATGGAATATATAAATCGAAATATCATGACCAAAATTCTCAAAAAGAACAACATAAACTGTTTTTTGACAAAAAATTTAAAGTGATTATTGTTGATAAATTTATTTTTAAGTGGTACAAACTAGACTTCAACAAAAAAGATGAATATACTTTTCACAAAATACTTCCACTAGCATCCAATAGTGGCATTAAATTCAAAAACAAGAAACACAGAGATATCTTTAACGATGGATTGGAAAAAATAAAACAAAGTGGTAGATATAAAGAAATTGTTGACTTCTATTTAACTCAAGATATTAGACCACTATTAAAGTACTCAAATATTATTGCAGATATCTCAGGAAGATTTATATTTTCTGATAGAGTGGATGAACTAAAAGAAGTGCTTACTCAATTTTTCAATCATCCAGGTATTGTGCATATAGAAGTATTTGATGAATCATCAAATAATAAAGTAGTATCCCTGCATAAACATGATGACAAAGTAATGAGCGGAGTAAATGCAAAGATACATGATTCATTATTACCAAGTATAGAAAAAAAAGTTTTTTATTCAGATGATGGCAATCCTTTAAATATTGGTAGTCTTAAAATCTTTTACAAAAAGAATTTTATACTGGGAGAGAAAGATTTAATCCCAAATTTAAAAGTATTTTATAAACTTAAGCCAATTGATTTAAAAGAAATCAAAAAATCGTATCAAAAATTTTCATTAATAAATAAATCTTATTTAAAACTTACAAGTAAAGAAAAAGAATTTATAAACAAACATCCAATAATTAAAGTTCATAATGAAAAAACTTGGGCTCCTTATAATTTTTATGATAGAAATAGGCCAAGAGGATTATCCATTGATTATATTAAACTATTGGCCCAAAAAGCTGGTTTAAAAATTGAGTTTATTACGGGGCCATCATGGAATGAATTCACTGAGAATATCAAGAAAAAAGAACTTGATGTCATGCTAAATATAGCAAAATCCAAACAAAGAGAAGAGTTTTTAAATTTCACTGAACCTTATACCGAAATATTAGAATCGATTTTCATAAAAAGTGATGCTAGTAAGATGAGTAAAATCGAGGACCTTTACGGAAAAACCTTTGCCATTCCAAAAGGCTTTTATTATGAAGAGAAATTGAAAAAACATCCAAATATAAAACTATTACAAACAAATGATACGCTAGAAACTATCCGAGCAGTCTCAATAGGTAAAGCAGATGCATTTATTGATATAAATGCAGTTGTAAATTATTACACCAAGAAACACTCAATTTCCAATATAATCCCAGGAGGGACAGTTGGTTGGGATACAAACTCATTACCACTTTATATAGGTATTAGAAAAGATTGGCCAGAACTTGTTTCTATTTTTAATAAAGCACTGATTGCCTTAAGTGATGAAGAGATTGATCAAATAGAAAATAAATGGTTATTTAACAATACTTCAAAAAATACAAAAAAAATTGCACTAACATTTAATGAGAAAAAGTGGATTGCAGAGAATAAAATAAAAGTTGGAGTTGAGCAATGGGCACCTGTTATTTTTACCAATACAGGAAGTGATATTGATGGTATTTCAGGGGATATTTTAAAGTTAGTAATAGAAAAGACAGGATTAAATATAGAAGTAATTAATGATTTGTGGGAACCTCTTTTAAATGATTTTAAAAATAAGAAAATTGATTTACTGCCAGCTACTTATTATACAGATGAGCGGGCAACTTATGGTCTATATTCAAAGGGTTATTACAAAATGCTTGATTATATTTATATCAAAGAAGATAATTTTGGCATTAATTCCATGAGTGATTTAAATGGTAAAACATTGGCCATACCTAATGGATTTGGAACTATTCCAAAAATAAGAAAAAAATTTCCAAAGATTAATATAGTCAATACAATAGACTTAGAAGATTCAATCAAAAAAGTTTTAAGCGGAGAAATTGATGCACTCTTTGATGGGCAAATTGCAGTTCAGTATAAAATCCAAGATCAACTTATATCTGGACTTAAAGGAATCTCTCAAAATGATTATAAGGCAGCTCAATTGCACTTTTTCTCAAAAATGGACGAACCAATACTCCAAACTATTTTACAAAAGGCACTAGACAGCATATCTTTTGAAGAAAAAAGAAATGTTATGTCTAGATGGGTTGGTGAAAACAGAAAAATAAAAGTCACCAAACTTGAACAAACATGGTTAGATAAAAAAATACCTATCAAATATGTATATGACCCAGATTGGGCACCTTTTGAGTGGAAAAATGAGCTTGAACAACACGCGGGTATGATTTCAGACATTTTGAATATTGTGGCTCAAAAAAGCGGTATTGAGTTTACTTCTGTCAGTGTTGATAATTGGAAAGATGCTGTTGTAAAAGCAAAAAATAGAGAAGTTGATATGTACAGTGGTATTAATCAAACAGATGAAAAATCAACTTACATGCAATTTACAAAAAAAAGTATCTACAAAACACCTTATGTATTTGTAACAAGGGTTGAGGATAATAGTGATTACTTTGAAACGTTTAATGCCTTGAAAAATAAAAGAGTGGCTGTTGTTGAAGATTATTCTATTCACGATACTTTAAAAAAAGAGCAACCTCACATTCCCTTGTTAACTGTAAAATCAACAAAAGAAGGTTTTGAAAAAATTCAAAGTAAAAGTATGGATGTTTTTGTTGTCAATGCAGCTACTGCAAAATACTATATTAACAGAATGGATTTTAAAGATTTACGAATTGCTACTAAAACAAATTATAATCTTAATCTAAAAGTTGCTATTAGAAGTGATTGGCCTAAAGAAGTAGTAGCCATTATAGACAAAGCATTAAGTTCAATAAGTAAAAAAGACTTATCTGATATCCATCATAAATGGACTGCCATCACAGTTGAAGAAAAAACAGATTGGATACTGATTTTTCAAATAGTTGGAATTGGGTTTTTAGTTATTGGGTTTGCTACTTATACAAATTATAAACTTAAAAGAAAAGTTGCAGAAAAAACGTCAGAACTTACAACACTGTTAAGTTCTTTTGATGAAAATGTAATTGCATCTAAAACAAACTTAAAAGGAATCATCACTTATGCCAGTAAAGCATTTTGTGAAGTCAGTGGTTATACCAATGGAGAGTTAATAGGTAAGCCACAAAACATAGTAAGACACCCAGATATGCCAAAAGCAGTTTTCCAAGATTTATGGCAAACCATTAAAAAAGGAAATATTTGGAGAGGTGAAGTCAAAAATGAAAAAAAGGGTGGTGGGTTTTATTGGGTTGATACGGTAATCACACCAGAACTTGATTTTGATGGAAATCCTATAGGGTATAGTGCTATAAGGCATGATATTACATCAAAAAAAGAAGTGGAAGAACTAAGTGCCAATCTTGAAATTAAAGTTGAAAGGAGAACTGCGGAATTAAATGAATCAGAAAAAAGATTTGTGACGCTATTTGATGCAGCTCCTGATAGTATTAGCATTATAAAAAATGGTCAATACATAAACTGTAACCAAAAAACTTTAGAGTTATTTGGTATTAAAAATCAAAATGAATTTATAAATACTGTACCCTCTGATTTTTCTCCTGCATTTCAAGAAAGTGGAGAACGTTCAGACATACTTGCACCTGTAAAAATTAAGACAGCACTTGAAAAAGGCTATACATTATTTGAATGGAAACATAAACGACTTGACACTAACGAAGTTTTTGATGCAGAAGTTATTCTATCTTCAATTAAATTGAACAATGAGCCCCACGTTTATGCTGTAGTAAGAGATATAACACAGCGTAAACTCTTAGAAAAAGAAATCGAGCAAAACAAACAGTTCTTAGATGCACTTCTTGATTCACAAGAGCAAATGGTTATTACAACTGATGGTAAAAAACTGAGAAGTGTCAATAAAAAGTTTTTACGATTCTTCAACCTAGAACGTATGGAGGAATTTACAAACTATCATGATTGCATCAGTGATAGATTTGAAATAGACAAGAGTAATCACTATTTACAAAAAGACATGGAAGGCGTATCATGGATTGACTATGTTATCTCACATGAAGAGTTAAATCATCAAGCACTTATCATTAAAAATAATATACAAAGAATTTTTAGTGTCACTGCTGCTGTTATGCCAATTGAAAATGGCACCATCAGATCTGCTGTGTTTACAGATGTTACAGAGTTAGAGAATCAAAAAAAAACAAACAGAATCAATATTATCATCTGTTTTACTTCCTATGTTAATCACATCTAAAAAAACACGAAGAATTGTCTATGCTAACACATTTGCAGAAAAACAATATGAAACAACATTGGATGAAATAATTGGTTCAGAAATTGATGTTTTTTATACATCAGATACTCAAAAAGACAGTATTCTTAAAGAGATGGCAGAAAAAGGGACTGTTGAAAATTTTGAAACCAGATTCAAGACTTTTAATGAGAATGAATTCGATGCCATATTATCTCTAATAGAGATAAATTATGGGGGAGAAGAATGTTTCTTAGGCGTTGCCAGTGACATTACGGAGCAAAAAAGTAGAGAATCTGTTATGCAAAAACTACATAAAAACATTACTGATTCAATTGAATTTGCTTCTTTAATTCAGCATTCCCTCATACCTGATAATGCAAATATAAAAAACTATTTTCAGAATTTTTTTACAATTTGGCACCCAAAAGATATAGTAGGAGGAGACATTTACCTTTTTGAAGAATTACGAGATGAAAATGAATGTCTGTTAATGGTAATTGACTGTACAGGACATGGAGTACCAGGTGCATTTGTAACAATGCTTGTAAAAGCCATTGAAAGACAAGTCATTGCAGACATTCAAAACAGTGATAAAGAAGTTAGTCCAGCATCAGTACTAGAATATTTTAATAAAACAATGAAGAAACTACTAAAACAAGAACATGATGATTCCATATCAAATGCGGGATTTGACGGCGGTGTATTGTATTATAATAGAAGTAAAAATATCATCCGTTATGCAGGAGCAGAAACGCCACTTTTTTATGTTCAAAACGATGAGTTAAAAGTCATAAAAACAGATAGACACTCAATTGGGTACAAAAAATCTGATGCCTCTTATAAATTTACAGATCATGAAATAAGTATTGATACTCAAACAAAAATCTATGTAACTACTGATGGTTATTTTGATCAAAATGGTGGAGACAAGGGATTTCCATTTGGTAAAAAAAGATTTCAGAAACTTATTCAAAATACTCACAATGAAAGATTTACAGACCAAAAAGAATTATTATTATATGAAATGCAAGCTTATCAACAAGATCAGGAAAGAAATGATGATATTACCATTGTAGGTTTAGATGTTGAACCATTTAATAACAATAAACCAAATAAAATCAGCTGGGATATCTAAAAAAGTATGTTATACTAAATCTAATAAAAGGGCAAATTATGGCAAGTTTTTTTGTAGTAGATGACTCTAAAGTAGCACGACATTTTATAAAAAAGATGTTATATGAATTGGGACATGAAGTAATCTGTGAAGCAGATGATGGTGTTGATTTTTTAAAAATTTACGAAGACTTAAAGCCTGATTTTGTGACAATAGATTTAGAGATGCCACAAATTGATGGTATTTCTGTTGCAAATATTTTACACCAAGCAGACAATAATGCTAAAATAATAATGATAACTTCTCTAATTGATAAAAAAAGAACTGTGCAAGCTTTAAAATCTGGCATTCACAATGTATTAATAAAACCAATCACAACAGAACAACTAAACCAAGCAATAAATAGTTTCAATAAAGGGTAAAGCATGGATATTACAAAACTGGAAGACTTATTAGATGACAATGGAATTGTTTTTTTATCTTATGGTGGAATGTTATCACAAGATTTAATTTCAAATATGACTGAGGCATTAGAACAAGAAGCTGAAAAAAACAATGTAAGTCTATCTGCCTCCACAAATATATTTACTATATTCGTGGAATTATCACAAAACATGATGAACTATTCAAAATGTAAAAGTGAGTGCAAGGGCTCTTTTGATCCAAAAGGTTTGGTTCTTGTGGGATACAATAAAGAGGATAACTCTTACTATGTATTAAGTAGAAATATTTTAGATAGTGTCGATAAAGATAAAATATCCCCCAAACTTACAGAGATTAAATCAATGAACAGAGATGAAGTAAAAAAGAAATACCGTGAACTAAGACGTAGTGGTTTAGACAAGCACAATCAAGGTGCTGGTATTGGTTTTTTAGAGATTGCCAAGAGATGTGATAATATTGATTTTAAATTCACTAACCTCAATGAAAACAAGTATCAATTTATGTTTCAGGCAAATATTATAAATAAGTAAACACAGGAGAAGATTATGGAAAACTTAATAATAGATGAGACTGTATATACACCAAGAATTAACTTAGATATAGAAAATGGGCTTATTGAACTAGTAGGGAAATCATATCCTGAAAATACTTTTGATTTTTATAAACCAATGATGGACTGGGTGGAGAGTTATTTTAGTGGTAATGAACAAGCAAAAACAATAATTAATTTTGAAATTATCTATTTTAATAGTAGTAGTTCAAAGTTGTTTTTCGATTTTTTTGACTTAATAGAAGAAGTAACTGAAAAAGGAAAGTATGTAGAAATTAACTGGATTTATGATCCTGATAATGACAGTGCTTTAGAAGCAGGTGAAGACTTTAAAGAAGACTTTGTAAAGCTAAATTTTAAACTGGTTGAAAAATAGGAAAAATTATGGAGCCATTTGAAAATAAACTCATAGGTGAAATTGAAGAACTACAATCCAAGTTCAATCAAACAACACAAAAGCTTATTAAAGATGTAAGAAGACAAGATAAAATTATGTCTAGAAGTGACAAAAGGCAAAAACAAGAGTACGATGAACTTCAGAAAAAATTTGCTGAAGTTGAAGCACTTCAAAGAGAGATTGAAGAGACTCAAAAAGAAGTTGTTTTTACAATGGGCGCAATTGGAGAAAGTAGAAGTAAAGAAACAGGAAATCACGTAAAAAGAGTAGCTCAGTATTCAAAAATACTCGCTCTTTATTATGGAATGAATGAAAAAGAAGCAGAACTATTAAAACAAGCAAGTCCAATGCACGATATAGGAAAAGTAGCAATACCTGACTCCATATTAAATAAACCCGGTCGATTTAATGATGAAGAGCGAAAAATAATGGATACCCATGCAAAGCTTGGTTTTGATATGTTAAATAAATCAAATAGACCTTTACTTAAAATGGCAACAACAGTGGCATATGAACACCATGAAAAATGGAATGGGAAAGGATATCCCAGAGGTTTAAAAGGTGAAGAGATCCATATATATGGAAGGATAACAGCACTTGCAGATGTTTTTGATGCACTTGGAAGTAGTCGAGTATATAAAAAAGCTTGGGAGGATGAAAGAATATTTAAACTCTTTAAAGAAGAAAGAGGTGAGCATTTTGACCCAAAACTCATAGATATATTTTTTGAACACCTAGATGAGTTTTTAGAAGTAAGAGACTCACTGAAAGATTTATAAGTAGGAAACTATGGCCAGAAAAAGCAAAGAAGAAAAAATCATGGAACATGGTGAAAGTGTCATTGAGGATTTTCAAACTCTCTATGACAAAGAAGCCCGTGCTGTTATAGAATATAACAAACTTTTAAGTGAATATCAAAAATTAAATAAAAGGTTCAACAAGATTATCCACATCAACGATGCTGTAAGTAAAGATGTTATCGTTAATAATGAATGTTTAAAGGAATCTGTAGATTATACTATCAAGACTGCACGTGAAAAATTACTAAGTAACGTGGCTGAGCACAGAAAAACAAAAGAAATTCTTGCAAAAAACCTAGAAAATGACAAACAAAAAGACAAATCATTAAAAAATGAGTTGGAACAAGCTTATATAAAAATATCCAAACTAGAGGTTGAACTGGAAAATACTAAAAGAGATTCTAGTAATAATGCTCAAAATTTATTCCAAAAAAGAAGCGAACCCAACCATTCTTTAGAGATAAACCTACCACAATTTAAAAATACTTCATATCAAGAGCTTCTTAATCAAGAGATAAAAAAATCAAATTTGAATAAAACACAACTTATAGTTGCAAAACTCACTATAGATAATTTTCAAGACATAAAATCGCGTATTGAAGAACATGGAAATATAAGTACCTTTTTAAGAGGTACTACAAAATATCTTTATGTAACATTGGGTAATGATCACATTGTTTATTATTCACATCACAATATATATTACCTTATATTTTCAAACCTCAGCATAGAAAGTGCAAAAACTAAAATGAATGTGGCGAATATAAAAAGAAAGCTAAATAATCTAACCATCACTTTTAGCATTGGAGCTACTGTGCATATTATCAATAAAGATACATTCGAATCCATAAATAAAAGATGTGATGTGGCAAATGATGAAGCTGCAATTGGTAACACTGAAAGTAGTTTTGCAGTTAAGTAAAGTTATTATTGTCTTGAGCCAAGTTTTTACTAAAACTCAGGCTTAAAGCCTCTACGAATAAATGCTTCTCTTGGTTTATGCACTTTTATTGCTCGAGATGACAATTTACGAGCCTCATAAGAAAATCCAAACATTTCTAAGCTAATCATACCTGTTGTCCCATTAACGATAAAGTTTACCACATGCCCTCTACGTACTAGTCCAGTTGAAGTTAAGTCCATATCATCCCAATCAAGAATCTTTCCCGTCACACCTGTGTATGGAGATTCATATCCACCTTGGGTTTCATCCATCCTTTGTATATCCAAATATAATCCGTAAGACCAAAATGTCACAAAAAGAAAACCAATACTAGCAAATATTTTTAAAAGAAAGTTCAAGTTTATATCCTATAGTAAATTTCAAACATCATATAAAAGTGATGCTTAAAAAAAGAGCAATATCCTACTATTTTTTTAAAAAATATTTTTGATATAATACAAAATGACCAAATTATTCAATAAATCTCTTATCGAAAATATCAAACATAAAAATGAAAGTTATCATAAACATTTTCACGATACCTATACTATTGGACTAACCTATAGTGGTGTGGTAAAACTACATTATAGGAAAAAGAGTATTGAGTCTTATAAGTATTCCATTAGAGTAAATAATCCAGGAGAGGTTCATGGTGGAGAAGCAAAAGAATGGTCACATTCGAATTTTTATCCAAGCATAGAGTTAATCACCAATCTATATAAAGATATTTATGATGAAACAAAAGTTCCATTTTTTGAAAACTTCATTATTAATGATCAAATTCTGTTTCTTAAACTGCACAGATTCTTCCATTCTCACTTTGAAAAAAATGATTCAATGGTCATAGAATCAAATCTAATCGATGCCATTTCATATTTAATTATTAATCACACAGTTTCAACTAAAAATCATAATAATATATATGAAGATAAAAAGATTATCAAAGATACCTTTGAATTTATAAATGATTCTATAGAAATGTCTTTCTCCCTAGATGCTCTAGCTTCAAATGTAAATTTAAGTAAATTTCATTTTTTAAGAATATTTAAAAAAGAGTTTGGATTAACACCCTATGAATTTATTTTAAATGAAAGAGTTAATCGAGCAAATACACTTATTCAAAATGGTGACTCAATTAGTGAAGCCAGTTTTGGAGTTGGGTTTACAGACCAATCACATTTTTCAAAAAACTCTAAAAAATTCCTTGGACATACTCCTTCATATATACAAAAAAATAGCAATATCTTCCTATAGGCATAATTTCAAAAAATATATACTACAAATAAAAAGAGTATATCATGTCAATCACAAACAAAAATATTTTCTATTTATTACTTCTTCTTGCAATGATTGGATGGGGAATATCTTGTGTTAATATAAAAGTCTTATCTCGATACTTAGATGAGTTTGAAACGATGTTTTTTAGATTTTTCATTACTGCCATTACTTTAATCCCAATTATTTCCTATCTTAAAATATCTTTTAGAATAGATTTAAAGAGTTTTTTACTTGTACTACTATCAGCTTTAGCATTTATTGGATATATGAAATATTACTTTTTAGGTACCCAGCTCGGATCTGCTGGATTAGGAGGTGCTTTTGTAATGACACTTATTCCTATCAACACTTTTATAATATTGGCGCTATTAAGAGAGAAAAAAATTACGAAAAAAGATACTCTCGCATTAATAATTGGAGCAATTGGTGTAACCTTAATGTTAAATATATTAACTTTCAAAGTTGAAGAGATTTTTGCAACTCATAACATTTATTTTATAATTGCCTCAGTTCTTTGGCCTATGGTTATGATTATTAGTTCAAAAGCAACAAATCTTTCTCCTATCGTTTTTACTTTTTATTTATACATAGTTACTTGCGTTTTAAACTTTTTATTTTTTATAGATATAACTACTGTAAATTATGGAAGTTTTGATTTTGTTTTTTGGATTAATATACTTTGCATATCTGTTTTTGCATCAACATTTTCATATACAATTTATTTTATGGGAATAGAAAAACTAGGAGCAAGAGATATTAGCTCATTTTTATTCTTAGTTCCAATTTTTGCAATTGTTTTTGGAATAATATTTTTAGATGAAAAGATTAATTTTTCAATTATCATAGGAACAGTTTTTACTATAGTTGCAGTAAAGATTTTAAACAATATAAATTTTATTCCTAGAAAAAATACTATTAGATAAGTATTAAGGTATTGGCTTTACCCAAAGATAAAGCCAATAAGTTTGGAGTTTATTTTAATTCAGTTTTCAAACCTCTATAAAGGCTGTAACACATGATTAACAAAATAACAGTAAATGGTAAGGCTGTAGCTATTGAGCCTGCTTGTAAGGCACTTAATGCATCAGCACCACCTACATATAACAATGCAATGGCAACACCACCTTCAGCTAGAGCCCAAAAGACTC
>CAJXWI010000022.1 GCA_913062735.1 uncultured Arcobacter sp. | reverse complement strand
AAAGGAAGTAAAATCCACCGAATTTGCCGAAAAATAAAGCCCAATACAGTTATAAATAGTAGACCCACAGCAAATCCAAAAAAAACTATATCGTTTAGAATAAATTGTATTGTGTCGGTGGATATCATCGGGCCGCCACCAAGATAGATATCAGCATCATTTTTATATTTAGAGATTATTGCTCTTGTATCCGCAACCAACTTCTTTCTAGTGGCGACATTTTCTTTCTGCAAAACATCGATTTCTTGAGAAAGTAAATCAAGTTGCAATTGTTTCTCAATTTCACTTAGAGAGGAATCTTCATTAATTCGATACCTTTCTTGTATCTTCGAATCATATTGAGTTGTAGGTTTAAGAATAGCTTGTAAAGCTACAGTATCTAATTGTTCACTAACCAAAAGGCCTCTATAAACTGGATTACTAGAGAATTCTTTTTTTGCTAAAGATAAATCATCATTAGTTTTACTAATTTTTTTCCAGAGTATCTTTTCAGAGTTATTTCTATATCTAAATCAGGCATTACAAATTCCGCTTAGTCATTAAAAAGTAATCCATGTTTCCAAAAGAGGAAGATGAACAACTGTTATTTTTAGCTATTGAATATACTTGATTGTTGAAATAGTAATAGTCCCAGTTTGATTTACCGCTAAAGATTTTAGTTCCAAGTAATTTGGCTCGTTTGAAAAACTTTTTCATACTGTCTCCTTACTTGAATGCTTTAGCAATTGTGTCGCTTACAAGTTTTACTTGAGCTGCTTCTGGTTTACCGTCATGATCTCTGTCAACCCATACAAGAATGTAATCTTCCAATATTTCCTTAATCTCAGATTGCTTAGTTGCAATTTCTACAGCTTCACAAAGATGTCTGATATTAATTATTCTTGAAAGTTGTTCCATTGATTTGTATTTAGTCATCTTGTCATAGAATTCCATGAGTGAAGAAACTATTGTAGGTTTGAATTTTTTAGCTTTAGTGTTTTCTTCAAGAATTGATTTTAATTTGGTTCTATCCGTTTCTAAATGTAATGTTACCCATCTGTCTTCCTCTGCTTCATCAGAATCATCTATATCGTAATCTGCTCCAACGTTAGTAGTAGATATAGCCCACAGAAATTCTTTTTTGCATCGAACAACTTCTTCAATACCATCGCCATTTTCATCAAGTCCTGTCATCTTTTCAGTTCTTAAAGTGTAATAACCTTTATTATCAGGTGTTAAACTTGCTGTTAATATATTTCTTTCTCTTGAAGGGATTCTCAAAATTTCATCTATGATTAAAACGGCTTTTTCACCTTTTGCTGCTTTTTTAAATGCTGCAGTTAGTGGGCCATTTTTCCAGATTAAATCTTGAACATGTTTTGTTTGAGATGTAGAAGAAGTAGCAAAGCTCTTATTGGCTTTTAATCCAACACTTTTTACTTCTTCTATAATTTCTCTTACGTATGGTGTTAAACTTCCTAGTAATTGATATGCTTCAATTGAGTTATTTCCTCCAACGAAGAAACGACTTTCATCTGGAATACCAATATCATCTAAGTATGCATGAACGCCAAATGTTTTACCACTTCCTTTTGGTCCTTCAATTTTCACATGTTTCTTAAAGCTGTAACGCTCTAAAAACTTATGATCAGATTTAGGTTTTGTAGTTGAGGTTGTAGCTGTAGCACTTGCATTTTCATATGCTTCATACGTAGTAACTAAATCATTAAGTATATTAGTACCTTGTATTTCATAAAACATATGTTTTAAGTGTTTACAAACATTACCTTTTGATTTCCATTGTCTCCAAAATCCACAAGGTGCGTTCTTTTCATAAGACTTGTAACAATCCATTAAACCTTTTTTGATTTTTGGAAAATGAGATGGCTCAAAGTTGGTAAGTTTAGTCATGATATCGTCTACTCTACGAGTTGCTGATACTTTTGAATTCTTACCTTCTAAGTGTCCATCTCCACAAGTTAATGCAAATTCAGTTCCGTTGTATAAAATACCAACCGTGTGTCTTTTAGAGTCAGATGTATGTGCAAAATCCATGATGTATGCCGTTGTAAACTTATTAACACCAGTTTCATATTCTTCACAAGGAAAAATAATATTTGCTCTAGTATCAACTGTGTAGTCTGTTAAAGCAACTGCTTCATCGTTTATTAATATTTCTAATTGTGTTCTTGAAATCATAGTGGTTCTCTCTTTGTGTTTTTTTGATTAAACAAAAGAGCATTATCCTGCAAGGATAAATACTCGATTGAGTTTTTAATCCTTGCGGATAACGTAGTTTTAAATTAAGAGTTGATTTTTATTTCAACTATGCTGCAGATTTAACATCTTCAACATTTTCAATCAATGTGTCGTATATCTTTTGAGCTGCAGTTGAACATCTCCATAGAAAATAGTAACTTTCATTTAAAGTTTCTAACCACTTTTCAATCAAGCCCGGATCTTCAATAGAAATAGATGGTTTTGTAAACCCACAAGCTTGTGACAAAAATGCACTTACTAGATGTGTAATCATCTGCTTCTCAAAATATTCTAAGTCTTCTTGAACATAATGTTCAGCAAGTCTTTTAAATACTTCAGGATATTCATCTTCAATCTCATCTGATTCAATTTTAGGAACGTGTAACGTGTTGGTATCTTCATCATATAAAGAAAGCCCATTTGTTTCTGCAATTGTTAAGTCTGTTGAATAAATCAACTCTTCTGCATTTACAATACTCATTGGCTTGTCTTCTTCATATTCGATACCCTCACTTTGTTCTAAGTTGAACACATTAAAGTATTTTGTAAAACAAAATTTTTCTTTTAAATTCATTTTGGTTATTGATGTTGTTTTCATTCTTTTGTTAGCAAGTTCAATTGCTTCGGTTTCTCCAAATGCAGTTACGCTAAATGGTTTACCTCGAAACTCAAACTTATAACTCCAAGAGCTAAAAAATACAGAAGTACTTTTTTGACCAGTAATAACAGCTCCACCTTTGGCACATATTTGATTGAAAGTCATAAACTTTGACGTTTTGTAACCTTTTCTCTTTAGCAGCAAGGATAGATGTAATCTATTAAACTTAGTGTAGTACTTCATTGTGTTTCCGTTCATAGGAATAGTCGCTAACGACTCAAAAGGATTTGAATCCTTTAAAGAGTTTGAAAACTCTTCATTAATTGTGTTTAGTATTTCATAAACTTTAGTAGTCTTTTTCATAAGGGTGGTTCTCCTGATAGTTTGTTTTTAACAACTCTCGTTGCAACTTATTACTTAATAGCACCAATCTTTTCGATTGTTTTTACTGTAGCTTTACCAGTTTTAACTGCAACAATAGAAGAACTTAAGACTGCTACCTCAACTGCTTTAGTTGCAACTGCACCTGCTCCCAAAATTAAATATAATGGAGAGTTAAGCGTATGCTTTAGCGTTTTTTCTGCAACACTGTCATTATGTTTAACTGCACATCCTGAAGTTAGAATTGCTGCTGATACTGCTACTAAGATAATTTTTAATATTTTTGTTGTTGTGATTGTTTTCATTGTTATGTCCTGTTTTATTTTCATTATTGTTTCTTACGCCTTTCCAACCAGTGATTAGAAGAGCAACTTTTGCTGAGACTTTTTTCAATTCCACAGTGGCTTTAAACTTATCACAAGAATAAATCTCCAAAGTTTCGCCAATAGGAAGTGATTGAGCCTTTATAGTTGCGAGTGCAACGATATTTAATGGGAACATTCTTTTCTCCAACGCTTTTGTAAAGTGTGAAGTAGGAAGAACGGCTACATTAAAGCTTGATAAGGTTTGCATTAAGTCTTTATTATCAACTATCATGATACAACCCCTAAAAAGATTACGAATGCTAGAACTGCAACTATAGTTACAATGCTTTTTAAATAAGTAAAGAAAGTACGACTATAAACTTTATGTTCAAGCCTGTTTGTAGATTTCAGTCTTATGTATTGCAAGATTCCAATTACTAATATGTAAATAGATGGGACAATTAAGCTCATAGATTTATCAGTAATTGCTACAACGATAAATAAAAGGATTGGTAATCCAATGGTGTGGAATAGTGCTCTAAAGTGGGCATTTTTATAAAAGCTATTACTATCTTTCACGATACACCTCCACTATAAAATAATAGAACCAGTTGCGCTAAGAGCTTTTGAAAGTTCTTCACAATTGGTATCATTTTTTAATGGGTTAGACTTACCTGCTAACAACGCTTCTAATTGTTCGATTTGTTCTTGTTTTGTAATTGATTTTGAAATTTTCATAGTGGTTCTCTCTATTTGTTTTTAGTTCAAACAAAAGAGTATTATCCTGTAAGGATAATTACTCAAATGAGTTTAATCCTTACGGATAACAGTTAGTTTTTAGTTATTTAATTAATTTTAATTCATTAGCCATAGCCATGAATTTTTCAAAAGCTTCTTCTTGACTCCAAGGTATTACCTCAACTCCAAGTTTCTCTCCGAGTGTTATCCAATGATTTTTCCTTGGCATTAATGCTAACGCTTCGTCAATCATTATTTTCTTATCAGCAAGATGAACTTCCTTTGACATAGGGTAATTTAAATCATGGCATTGAAATACCTTCTTCATAATCACTTCCTCAATCTCTTTAAAAATTGGAAACGCTTTTTTAATAGGAGTAACTAAGTCACCCATAAAAGCTTCACCAACCTCATGTAAAAGAGCTTGTTTTGCAAATTCATGTTCATCACGAGATAAAAAGTATTGAGCTAACATAACGGAATGTTGAGCAACAGATAGGTTCGTTTGTCCAAAGAATCTTTTAACTCTTGATAGTGCTAATGCAACTATTTCTAAATCAAAAGTTTCACAATTTGGATTAAACGGTTTAAAAAAGTTTCCTTTTGAGTCTAACAAAGTAGCTTCTTTTAAATCAGATAAAACTAGGTTTACCATAAGTTTTGAAAATATTTTTATTGTTAATTTTTTTAGCATTACTATGTCCTCCTAAGACAAAAGTGATAGGAGTTCATAATGAACCCTATTTAAAAATTGAATACTTTAGATAAATTGCCGTTTTCACGTAATTCATTAACATCACCGCCAAGGTTTATATCCCAGTGTCTTACTAAGACTCTAGCACCTGCTTGTTCCAATTTGGTCTTCATTCCCTTTATTTTTGATTTATAAAATGGAATTCCTTTTGCTTCTAAATCCTTTATGAATTCATCTGTATTTTTCATACCTTGTGGATCATTGACAAATGATGCTTTTTCTTCACCATAACTGATTTTGATTTCACCGTATGCACCTTTTCTTCCTGCTGTATCTTGGTCGAAACATAGACATATGAATTTACCTTTTAGTAATCCTAAAATCTCTTGAGAAATTCCATTCGTACCAGGTGAAGCAATAAAATAAGTATTACTTTTTTCATAGTCTATTTTTGCTTGTCCAATTTTTGAGCTAGATACTGGAAGTGTTAAACCATCTACATGACCTTCAACCATAAAAATGCAAGCATCTTTATCCAGTAACATATCTCTATTGAATCCAAAGGGAAGAGGGTAGACAATATCTCGTCTTGACATTTCAGGTTCTTTCATAGATTTCGGTTGCCATTCAGCAAGTTCAATATTACGAAGTTTTAAACCTGTAACAGTATTGGAATACAAATCAAAACTAGGGATGACGCAAAATCCTTTTAAACAAAAATGCTTAAAACCATAAATGGGATTACCATTTCTATCTGGGACCTCGATGTCATTTTTCATTTTGATTTTAATGATTCCAAGTTCTATTAAATCTTCAAGAGGAAAAAATTCTCTTAAGTGCTTTATGAGTTCTTTTAAATCAGAAGTACTTAAATATCCAATTTGGGAAACATAAATACTGTTAGTATTAATGCATCTACTTTCGTAGTATTTAATTTTATTTTTTTGGTTAGTTTGTAAGCTAAATTGATACATATATGTATATATAGTTTTTAGCTTTTGCTCTAAGTTCATTACTCCGTATGAAGGAATATATTTACTTATTGCAATGTTTTGATAAGATTTAGTTTCTTCAAATTCTTCATATTGAACCTCAATTGGTGCAACATTTCTTTTCTCTGCATATTTTTTATCTACGTATATAGATTTCTCTACAACTTCTGCAGCACTAAGATGAACTTCGAAACCTTGACGATATACTTCTAAATCAACTCCTGCGTAACTTGCAAGACATTTTAAAGCTTCGCCACTTGTTTTATTTTCGTGTTCTTTTAAATATTTGTAAATACTACTATTGTAGCCACAAGCATTTTTTCGATTACAACAAATAGTAGTCGCTTGTCCATGTTTAGGGACATATAATTCTTTTTTGTTACAAACAGGACATTCTCCACCACTGTATTTACCTTCTCTGAACATTAAGTTAGGGAAGTTACTTGGAATGTCAAGGTCATGTTCGCACACGAAATCCAATTGGTCTTTAAATGAAACTTGTTCATTTTTAAGAGATTCAGCAAAACCAGTACAAGTCGAAATAAGATTACCTCGTTCTGTAGTGTTTTCAATCCACTCTATTTTAGTTGAAATGTTCTCCATATCCTTAATGAGAGCGTATAAACTTGAATATTTATATTTTCCCAGATACTTTAAAAACATCTCTTTATTACTACCAAGAAGGGCAGCGTAATGTTTTAAATCTATCATTTTTTACTCCTTTTGATAGTAGTTTTAACCTCTCCATAAATTTATGAAATGGTTAGTTTATGAGAAGAAGATTCTTTCATGAAGTCATCTGCTAATGCAGGGTGCTCAATTTTGAATTTAGCAGTATTAAATCTATTGGTACTAATTTCTTTTAATGAAACCATTACTTCTGGATTAACACCATCTTCGTCAAGCTTAACTTTTTCAAGTCCTGAATTAATTAGATAATCTTTCACTTTAGATTCTTTCTTTTTATTTTCTTTTGCTTCAAGTTTGTGTTGTTTAATATCAATTAAATCTTTTTTGATATCTTCTGGCATCTCTTTGGCAAATTTACCTTGTTTTGGACATTCCATAATGAAAGGACACGTTCCACAATAATTTTGAATTACTGCTTTTGGTTCTGCACCTTGCGTTAAACATTCAATTAAATGAGATGCTTTGTTAATCGCCATCATAAATAATTCATCATTGAATTCTATTTTGAATACTTTATGCCAACCAGTGTTAACATCTATAGCAACAACATAAGCTTCAATTTTATGATCTTCATCTACATCTTGATATAACAAACCCATTTGGAATTGCACTTGTAATATCCAAGCTTCATAAGGTTCATCTACTGTGGAAGATACTGTTTTAGCTTCAATAACTACACTTCTATTTTTTCCTCTAATGAGAAAATCTAAATGTGCAATCAACGGAAACTCATCCAAATCACCTTTTAATTCAACTTGTCTGTCATACTTTTGACCTGTTAGCATTTTTGCTACTAAATCTTCAGCAATATGTCCACGTTGAAAAATGATTGATTGTTCAAAGCTCACTTCAGGTTTTTCCAGTTTGGACTTAATAGTCTTATATGGACAACCGCCAACATCTGATGCACCAATGTATTTACTTCTATCACCTAAAGAATCAAAAGATTCTTGTTTTAATGTTTCTTGCAAGTTAGTCACGATAAACTCTTCAAAAGTTGGTTTATTACTCATGACTTACTCCTTCAAATCTAGATGATATACTTTGTGTAATTACAACGATTGCTGCAACTGTTAACAATGCACTGAAGATTGCGTTTTCTGCTCCGTTTTCAAACGTACTAATTACCGTATTTGGTAAAAATACTGCTATCACAATAAGTGCCAGTATAATTATTAATATATGTTTCATGTGGTTCTCTCTTTTGTTTTTTTAATTAGTTAGTAACTACTAATGGCTCATTTTTACAAAGCATTTTCACTACTGTCTCTTCGTTAATACCTTCATATCCAGTATTGATTAATATGTTTCCATTTTTACGAACTATTCTGTATTCTTTAAACTCTTTAACTGCTTCTCCACCATCATGTGTATTGAACCAATGTGTAATACACAAAGATTTTTTACTGAGGGTGAATTTGCCTGTACTTGAATTTATTGATGTATCAGTTTTTAGTCCATTAAAATCATTATTGATTTTCAAATCGACATGTATATAGTCGATTAAGAACCGAGTAAACAGTTCTTTAAGTGTTATTTTCATAAGTTCTCCTAAGAATAGCTTCAAGCCATTGTGGATATAAAATCACACAATGGTAGAAGTTGTTAATTAACCAAAAGCGATATCGTCATCATCAACATTAATGTCATTGTTAACAGGTTCAACAGTTATTTCTTCAACGATAGTTTCAACAACAACAGGTTCAGACTTTGTTACTTTTGCAAGTAAATCTGTAATGTTTGAAGCTACACCTCGATGATCGTAATTGGCAAAACCAACAGCTCTCAATTTCATTTCATGTTTTTTGATATCGCCAGATTTTCGTAAAACCATCCATTTTTGAAGGCCTTCCAAGTCTAAATCAAATTCAAATCCAAGTCCTAAAACGTATTGTTTCAATTCATCAATATTATTGACGGTTGGAACATCTACTGGTTCTTGAGCAACAGTTTTAGCTGTGCTTTTTGCATCTTCTTTAGGTTCATCTTTGGGCGTTTCAACTTTAGTTGTTTCAACAGGTTTTGTTTCCGTTTTAGTCACTTTAGCTTTTACAGCTTCTTTAACTTCTTCAGTCTTTACTTCTGTTTTCTTAACTGTAGTCTTTGCTTTTTTGGTAATTTTCTTAGTTTCAACAGGTGTTTTAATAACAGCTTCAGAAACTTGTTCTGATTTTGCTTCTTCAACTTCTGCTTGAGAATCATTTGTTAAGTCTATAGGTGCATCAATAAACCATTTCTTGTCTTCATAAGTGAATCCAAGTTTTTTAAGTATGTCACTTCTATTGTATGTGTTTCCACTTACAATTAGTCTTCCATCTTTTTTAAAAGTAGAAAGGTTTAATGGTTTTAAAGTAGCATTGATATCATCTATATTGATTTCAGATATTTGTTCATATTCCTTATCTTGTTGTTCTTCAGCCACTTGCATTCCGCATAAGATATCAGGAAAAACATCTCTTAATGCCCATGCTCGTGCTCGTAACTGTAACATTCGTGTAGGATATTTTTTCCAATTGTCTTTTCCTAGTAAACCTGCCTTAGCTGCATCTTGCATACTAAATTGTCTTGATACAGGTTTACTGTCTCCTTTTCTTTTAACCGTACAAGTAGCAATTGTTTTATCTTCATTAAAAGTCTCTTCAATGCTTTCGCAAATTGGATGATTTTTAACTAGTGCTAATAATGCATCTCCCCATACTGAAGGTCTACCGTTAATAACACTGATATTTTGTAAGGCTTGCATTGGTTTAAGTCCTAACTCGGAACCCATTTGAACTGCAACTAATACATTACCTGGTTTGTTTATATAATCCTTTGGGACCATAGAAGAACCAGAAACAAAGTTGCAAAATCGCTCAAGTTGTTCGAAGTTAGTAGGTGTAAAGTCGTATTGGCTAGTAGTTGTTAAATTTTTCATTTTTATTTCCTCTCAAGAAAAAAGAAATACAGAGCTATCCCCAAGGAATAGAATATATCCCTTTTGGATGATAAGCTCAGAATGAGCAACGATAATTGTTTTATGATATAATACAAATAAAAAGGAAGTACCATGGTTGAAGCCATTGTAATTACTGTTCTATTCGCATCTACTCTTTTAGTAGTAGCAAAGTTTGATTCATCTAAGAAACATACTTCTAAGCATTAACTAATATTTGCTGTAGCTTTTGGGCTATCGTATTTACTGATAACTAAAACTGTTAATACAAATATAAATATACCTGTCACTATATGTAGAGCTTCCATAACTGATCCTTTCCTGTTTTTAAACTTCTTTTAAAATTTCTCCATAAGTAATAAATACAACTGAAACGATAACTGTGAATAATTCAAATTCATCGTTTGTTAAGTATGTATAAACTACTGCTGCAAGTAAAGAACCGCCAACCATGTATAAGACACCGCCAGTTATTTTAACAACCTTTGATATTATTGGGTTAGTATATAGTTCTTCGTGAATATAGCTTGTAAAGCCTATTTTATGCAATAAGAGAAATGTAATTAAGAAGACAATTGAAACTATAGATATTGTATAAATTTCTAATAGCATATGAGTACCTTTTTAATAAAAAGGGAGCTATCCACAAGGGATAGTTACATCCCTTTAGGGTTAGCAATTATTGCAACAAGAAGTTCCTAGAATGGAATTTGGTCTTCATCAATTTCGTCAATGTTAATTTCTGGAATTTGTTCAGCAGCAATATTTTGTTCAGAGTTACCTGATGCAAAATCTTTGCCCTGTTGTCCAAATCCACTTTGTTGTTTATTACCAAAGTTCCCACCTTGATTTTGTTGTCCATCATTAGCACTGAATTGAGCAATTTGAAAGTCATTTACGTTAATTTCACAATTAAAGTAAGTTATGGGTTGACCGTTTTTCTCTTTGTCTGTATAAGTCGCAGAAATCGTACCGTCAACTAAGACTTTTTTAACTTTTATTTTATTTAAAAGTTGTTTGCTAAATAGCTTTTCTCCTCTATCTCCAAAGAATTTGATTTTGTAAAATGATGGATAATCATTTTCTCCGACTCTTTTATTGATAGCGATTTTTTGGCTATAAATGTTCATACTAGTAGCGTTGTAAACTTCAGCATCAGAAGATACTAAATTTCCAAGCATGTTATACGCTTTTGCGTAATGTGCAATGTTTCCTTGAAGCATTGTTACGTGTTCTGGTGTAACGATTGCAGCTTGTTTAGGAGGCTTTGTTGAATCCATTTGAAACTCAGAAATTTCCAATCGTCCATCAATTTGAATAGTTTGGCCTTTTGCAAAAGCATTTTCAGAAATTTTTCCGAAAGCCATAATTGAAAAAAATGAATTTTTCACGTTACTATTATTTTGATTATCAACTCTTGGGTTGTTTCCTGTGCTTCCACCTGAAGACACTTGAACTACAAACTTTTTAACGTTTGTGTTATTTTGACCTACTGTTACGGCTACTACTGGTGTACAAATTTTTCCTACTAATGTAATTTTTGACATGGTTTATCCTTTGTTGTCATTTACGCATGAGCGTTTGTTGATGTAAAACATCAATTGATTGAAGAATTCTTGATAACTCAAGTAGAATCCAAATCCATAGTGTGACAAGTGTATAAATACAAATGTAAGTTCTCACTAATTTAATCCGAAGATTAAAATCTGAATAGAGTAAAACTCTTCAAAAACGACAATAAGGAGTGTAAAGTTAAGTAATGACCACAAAGCCATTAGTTTAAAATTTAAACCAATTGTCGGCTTTGAACAGTCATAGACTATTTTTCCTTGTTATTCAGCGAAGCTCGCAATGCTTCACCCGTGTAATTTTAAAAATCACACTGCTATACATCTCTGTATAGAGTGGACTATATCTTGCAAGATATTAAATATCCTGCTCCCCCTTTTCGACTGTCTTATAAATTATCTTTTTTCTTTATTACTTTTTTACCTCGACTTTTTTTGTTGTTGGTTGTTTTCTTTTATCTCTTCTAATATCATTACCTTCAACTTTTGATCTCAACATTCCACTTTTGATAATGTAAGGTTTCTTAAGTTGTTTAAGCATTTCAATTGAACTTGCAGATACTGTTTTTAATAAATTCATTAGTTCAAAATTATTCTTTGAATACACTGTATACTCTTTCATAAATGTATCATGGTCTTTAACCTCAGCTTTGAAATTTAAGACATCGTTGATATATATTCTGGCAGTGTCAATTGTTCCAATATTTGAATAAATTAAATTTGAAGCACTTCCTCTTTCATTATCACTGTAGATAACAATATGGGCATCTGGATTATTTTTCAAGAAACTCATTTTCTTTCTAAGTGTCTCATCCATTTCTGTTTCGAAATTTGCAGTTGGATTTTTCATCAGAAAGTCAATCTTCTTTTGAAGTTCTGCACTAATTTTCACAGTTGGTTTATTAGATGTTTCTTTAGTAGGTGCTTTCTTTACAGTTGTTTTCTTTGTTGTTTTTTTAGCTACAGGTTTTTTAGCTGCAGGCTTTTTTGTCACTGATGTAACTTTTTCAGAAGTTGTTTCTTCTGGTTTAGTTTCAACTTTATTTTCTTCAGGAGTTTGAGAAGGAGTTTGAGAAACTTCTTTTTGAGGTGGAGCAGGTTTAGGTTGAGCTTTCATGAAAGGAATAACATATTTTTCACGAGCAGCTTGAATATCAGATTTAAGAGTATTTATTCTTGTATCCCAATCTCGCATTAGCTTTTCCTAATATTAATATTATCCTAAAATAGTAATTTAATATTTATAAAATACAAATTATTAAAAGATCTATATTTATTTATAAAAAATTTACTAAGTTAAAAAGATGATCCAATACATTTCAAAACCTTTTAAATCAGAAGACATTATAAAAAAAGTTAACGATTTACTTGCAGAAAAACCACCTAACTCCATTGTTGAAACTATCAACCTAACTCCGGTTGACTTAGACGTTTCTGTTGAATCCACTGAAACAACTATTGAGCTTTCTACAGAAGACATGGTCGAAGAAGAGAATTCTACTATCAATCTTTCCTCGGCAGACCTGGAAGAATCAATAGATCCTGCCCCTGTAGAAGAGGTAGAACAGAAGAAAATTGAAGAAGGTACTCTCGA
>CAJXWI010000021.1 GCA_913062735.1 uncultured Arcobacter sp. | reverse complement strand
AAATAAGATACATTCCCCTAGTTATTCTTTAACAAAAAATAAGAATCATATTTATATAAAACTATCTTATTTACTTAAAAGTAAAAAATCTTCTTATGCAAGGGTTGATTATCTTCTTACTTCAAAACTTTTATTAAAAAGTGTCAAAATGTATAATAATTCAGAAGGTGTAATATATTTTGAAGATAAAAACAAAAATCTACTTGAAACTTATTTGGATGAGAATAGTAATAATGAAACATTTTCTGTTTTACTTGAAAACTGCCGAAATGAACACAAAGATCTTAAAAAAATAAAAGATAAGTTTTATATCAGTAAAATTCTAGATTTAGAGGTTTTGAGCACAAAAAGTGCGTATCAAGCTGTTTTTTTTCTTGATGTTACAAAAGAAAAAAATGAATATATATCTTTGGTTAAAAATTCTCTTATCGTTTCTTTATTATTGTTTGTTTTTGCAGCAATCTTAGTTAATTTTTATTTAAACTATTTAATTAATAGAATTAGTAAAAATGAAAATGACGTAAAACAAATCAATAAAAACTTAGAAAAAACGATTTCAATGGAAATTACCAAAGGCTTAAAATTACAGCAAAGAGCACTAGAAGAAAAACAAAAGAATGAACAAATGTTAATTCAGCAATCAAAACTTGCAATGATGGGAGAAATGATTGGAAATATTGCGCATCAATGGAGACAGCCACTTATGCAACTAAGTGCCATTTTTATGTATTTGGATGCTTCTCATGAAAAAGGAAAATTAACGCCAGAGAAGTTTAATAAAAAAATAAAAGACTCTGTTTCTATTATTGATTATATGTCAAAAACAATAGAAGATTTTAGAAACTATTTTAAACCAGAAAAACAAAAAGAGACTTTTTTAATTAAGGAGTGCTTGGACTCTGCTCTATTTATAATTGATTCTACTCTAAAAAATTCTTTTATTGAAGTTAAAACTGTTTATGAAAAAAAAGATATAAAAACTACTTCTTTTAAAAATGAGTTTTCTCAAGCTTTGTTAAATATTATTTCTAATTCAAAAGATATCTTAATTTTAAGAAAAATACAAAATCCTCTTATAACCATAGGCATATCTGAAAAAAACAATAAAACATATATTTCTATTGAAGATAATGCCAAAGGTATTGACAAAACTATTATCAATAAAATTTTTGACCCCTACTTTACTACAAAACATAAATCTTCTGGTACGGGGATTGGGCTTTATATGAGTAAGATGATTATTGAAAAAAGTATGCATGGAAAGATTTTTGTTGAAAATACAAAAGAAGGCGCTAAATTTACTATTGAAATTTAAAATCAAAGAGTTTCTTTTTTCACATAAAAAAAGGGAAAGAGTAAAACTCTTTCCCTTTTTATTTCTAAGAAGTAAATAATATATTTAGTGCTACACCTGCAGCCTATTAATTACAACCACACCCACCTTGTTTGGTTTGACCTGCAGAGCTTCCTGGATTTGCTCCACCTCCACAACATCCAGAACTACTTGCTTGTGTTGGTGCTGCAACTGCAGCCTTTGAAGTAGTTGAACATGCAGATACGCCAGGCGCAGTAGTAGGTTGAATCGAAGCATTTTGCGCTTGTTCACTAACCTCATCTACATAAGAAATTAATTTTTCTGCTGCCATCATATATCGTTTTGCGCTTACTGAATTGGGTTCACAAAAAACAATAGGTTTTCCATTATCTCCACCTGTTCTAATAGCAGGTTCAATTGGCATATTTCCTAAAACAAAAGTATCATATTCTTTTGCAATAGCTTCACAAGTACCTTTTCCAAAAATATCTGATTCTGTTTCACATGAAGGACAAATAAAGCCACTCATATTTTCAACAATTCCAGCAATTGGAATATGCAATTTTTTAAACATATCTAAAGATCTTCTTGCATCATCAAGTGCTACATGTTGTGGTGTTGTAACATTAATTCCACAAGTAATAGGAACACTTTGTGCTAATGTTAATTGAGCATCACCCGTACCTGGTGGCATATCAATAAATAAAATGTCTAATTCTTCCCAAAGAATATCTCTTAATAATTGTTGAATGGCTTTCATAATCATAGCCCCTCTCCAAATTAAAGCTTGACCTTCATCCATTAAAGAACCCATAGACATAACATCAACGCCGTAAGCTTTAAATGGTTTTGCTTTATTTCCAACAACTTCTACTTCTTGACCTTGTAAACCCATCATACGAGGAATGTTAGGACCATAAATATCAGCATCTAAAATACCTACTCGTTTACCTTGCATAGCTGCTGCTATTGCTAAGTTAACGGTAGTAGTAGATTTTCCAACCCCACCTTTTCCAGAAGATACCATCACAAAGTTTTTTATTTGTGGGGCAATATTGCTTCCACTCACTGAATTACTTTGTTGTTTCGGTTCTTCTGGTTTGTTCATAGAAATTTCTACGCTGGTTAATCCAATGTTGCTAAGACAGGCTGTGATTTCATGTCTTAATTTCATTTCAACGTCTTGTGCTGCTGATGTAATATCTAAAATTACCAAACAAGAAGTATCATCTTTAATTTGTACATCTTTTAAAAATCCGAATTCTACAATGGATTTTGAAAAGCCTGGATAAATTACCTTTTCTAACTCTTTTTTAATATCTGCAATACTTGCCATATTAATATCCTTATGAAAAATTGTGTTATTATAGTTTAATTAGGATAATTTTTGTCTTAATTAAGAACTATGCGTATTATCACCTTATCATAACACAAGGTAAAGAAAATTTTACCTTATTCATGGAATAATTATTAAGATTTTTAAAGAAGATGAAGAAAAGTAATCATTTGAAAATATTTTTATATTGGCCATTTTTCTTTTTTATAAGCACTGTCCCAAAATAACCATTCCATTTGAGAAGCTTTATAAAATGCTTTTAGCATTTGAGTCTTTTCATCTTTTGAAGCACTTTTTGCATGTTTATTACAAATAGCTATTACATCTTTCACTACTGCTTCATATTCACTGCTTCCATAAGTATCAATCCAAGACTGATAAACATTATTTTCTTTGTTTTGATGTTTTAATATATATGCTCCTACTTCTTGATAAATCCAAAAACAAGGTAAAATTGAGGCCAGTACTACATTCAAAGAAGAAGTATTCACTATTGTATGTAAATATCCCGTATATAAAAGACAAGAAGGGCTTGCTTCCAAATTTTTATCTGCTTTAAACAAATCTAAAAACTCTTCATGCAGTTCTCTTTCTACGTCCATAATATCTTTTGCATAAACTAAAAACTTGCTGCTTTCGCCAATATCTTGAAGTTTTGAAGAGAGTATTGTTAAAATTCTTCCAAATTCTTGTAAATATAATTTATCTTGTTTTATATAAAACTCAAACGTTTCTTTATTTAAGCTACCTTGCATTAATTCTTTAACAAAATCCAATTCTAAAATATTTTTATATATTGTACTATCGATAGAAGTCCATGCTTCTTGTGTAAAAGTTTTCATCTTCACCTCATAAATTAATTATTTTTATTTTTAACCTTGCCATTATATCACGATAATAATTTTTGATTTATCACAAAAACATTTTATATTAATTTTATTTTACTTACTTTATTATTTATGTAAGTTACTTTTTAATATAATAATAAGAAACGATTGGATTATTCACATGACAATTGATGAAAATGCATTTAATAACTCTACATATACCTTTTTATCTAGTAATCAATATGAAAATAATTTTGATAATAACGAAGTTTTTGAGATTCTTAAAATTTTCGATATCAATAAAAGCCAAAACAAACTCGTTGAGTCTGATGATAATAATTATTTGCTTTTAATTTCTTACATCAATAAACTCTATTATTTTGATGAAGAGATACCAAATGAGATACAAAATGTTTTAAAATACAATGCTAAGTTTAAAGATATCTTGCATGCTTATGTAATGAAAAAAATAGATGCACTTATGTCTAATGAGGGAATTACCTTTTTTAGAGAGGTTATATTAATAGTTAATTTATTATCTATGGGAAAAAACTATAATATATTTACTAACTATGATACTTATAATTTTGATAATTTAGGTGATTTGTTTAGAGCATACGAGGCCATTTTAAGTGAAGAAATAGAAAACAAAGCATCCTTTTTAGGGAGTTTTCTTTGTTATAAACAACTTATTTTTGTTTTGAAAAAACTTTGTATTATTAACTCCACAGACCTTGCAAGAAAAAAAACCATTCAACCTATTCTTAATCTTATTACTGAATCCATTAATATTTTGAAATATACCGTAAGTTTAAGCAAAGAAAATCTTTCTTCACTTAACAATGTATTAGGTATGCTTTTATATTATTTTGCTCATTTACCTTATATTTCAACAAAAAATAAAACCATAGAATATATTATTGATGAATATTATTTAAACTTAGAAAAACAAGTCGATGGCTATACTATTTCTAAAGAATGCAATTTTGATGAAAGCGATGAAAAAGAAGAATTTATTATTTTTAAAAGTAATGCTTCATTTTTGCTTTTAGTTTTACTACAAAAATTAGATTCCCGTTATGAAGAAGAAGATTATTTTCAAACGGATAATTTTAAGAAGTGCATACGTTTATATAACAAAAAATTCTCTTTACTGCTAAATGAGACCAAAATTGATGATGAAGAGTCTTTTAAAAATAAACTGCTAGATAACTTTATTTATAAGTACCATGTGAAAAGTTACGAAAAAACAATAACAAACCATAAAGATTTAATTAATAACTTTATTAAAAGTGATGATAAATACATTATTAAAAATCTGGAAATAGTACATGACATACTTTTATTTTCAAATGAAATTGAAGACTATAAGTATTTAAGTATTGCTGAAATATTAATTGAATCGCCTTTAATTAAAAATGATTATTATGAATTTTTTAAATTAAAAACAATAGATATAATAATTAATTATTTTGTTCATACCCCAAGCAAAGAAAACATTGATGATCTTATTCTTAAAACATTTTCGTATATTGAAAAACAAAAAAAGAGATCTCATCTATTATCAATATATTCTAAGATATATATTGATTTAGTAACGTATTTATCCGCAAAAGATGATATCTTATCAATAAATAGAGCAAAAGATATTTATTCTATATTTATTAATATGAACGGCTATTCAATTCTTGAAAATGAATATGTATATGCCAATAGGATTTTATTACTAAATTTTGCAACTTTTCATGCCAAAGAACTTAAACTTGAAGATGCCCAACTCAGTGATGATATTTTACTTAATCTTGGAAAAAGTTATGTAGATAACAGCTTGAAATATGACAGAGTTAAGCATAAAGCCATGGTTGCTAGTGAATTATCATCGATTACCCAAGGTGTGATTTTTGATAATAAGCTAAGCAAAGAACAAATTGAAAAAGATTTATCTTCTCTTATTTCTGAAGAACTATTTTATGGTTTATCCAGTGTTAGAATTGTGGGATTGAATAATAAAAACTCTAATATAATTGATAAAGGCTACAAGACGTATGAACTTCCTTTATTAAATAAGTATTTTATCGAATTTATTTTTCCAGCTGTTTATGAAACCGCCTTTTCGCAACTTTTAAAGAATAATAAACAATTTATACTAACCAATATCAAAAATATTATTGCCAGTTTAGAGTCTAAAGTATTTGATTCTGAAGAAGAAAATACCTTAAAAAATAAACATAATTTAATTAAAGATCTTAGCACCTATGAATATGAAACACCTGCATTAATTGATATTTACGTAGCATCTTTACCTACAGTTATAAAAGAATTTGGTTTTAAGGCAAAGGATAAATATTTATCAGTTTTAAAAGAAAGAATCCAAGATATAGTAAAAGATTCAACGATATATGAAATTGATGATTTTACCCTTAGTATTTTATTTCCAAAACTGATTGACTTCTCAGAAATACTCAATAGATTATTTTCTTTAAAAGTTGAAAACAATGAAAAAAATATTGATTTAGACTTTACTATTGCTATTACCTCTTCAAACAAAGAAAGTTTATTATATAATTCAAGATTAACGCTAAGTCAAGCACTAAAAAAAGAAAAACCATATTTAATTAACATTGAAAAAGGAATGCTATTATGAAAGATATGATAATTGATAAAATTGACTCCCTTCCTCCCTTACCTAAAAGTGTAATTGAGATTGAAGAGTTTAGATCTCTACCAGAAAAAGAGCCTTTGGATTTATTAAAAATCATTGAACAAGATCCTTTAATTATTACTTCTTTATTAAGAGTTGCAAATTCAGCTATGTTTGGTTTTAGATCTGCTGTTGAAACTCCTAGTCGTGCTATTAACTTATTGGGAATTAACTTTACAATTTCAGTTGCATTAGGAACTGTTGTTCAAGATTTAATTAAGTCTGATTTAAAACCTTACGGAGTAGGAATTGATGCATTTTTAAATTCTTGTAATTTATCTTCAACAATTGTTAATAAATGGTTGGGAGCTTCTAACTTTGATTTAAAAGAAGAACTTTTATTGCCCGCTTTTTTACAAGAAACAGGAAAGTTTATTATTGCTGAGTTAATTGTAGAACTTGAAAAAGAAGAAGAATTTAAAGAAGGTATTGCCCAAGGTAAACACTTAGCTACGCTAGAGCGAACTCTAGTTGGACATTCATGTTCTACTATTACTGCTAACATTTTTAAACATTGGAAATTAAGCCCTAATTTAGTAACCGCAATTGGTTATGTTGGGCATCCTGATAAAGCACCTACAGGCTTTAAAGAAAAAGTTCAAATCCTTGAAATAGTAAAAATTCTATCTAATTTAACTGCTCCTCTAAGTGATGATAATGTTGAACTTGGATTAAAAAAATGTAAAGAATATGGCTTAGATGTTGCAGCTTTATCAGCTGCAATTGAAGTTATCAAAACGAAAATCGAAGACGAAGCTTAACTTAATATAAGTAACTTTAGCCTATAATATGTAACTTTTTTACACAAGGGGCTTTTTTGACTGATGTTACGCTAATAGTTCTGTGCGCAGGTACTTCTTCGAGGTTTGAACACAGAATTAAAAAGCAATGGTTGCGTATAAATGACGAACCTTTGTGGTTAAACGTTACAAAACGTATCTCCTCTTATACTAAATTTAATAAAATAATTGTTACTTCTCATCTTGATGAACTTAATTACATGAAAAATTTCTCCTCCCATGTAACTTTTGTAAAAGGTGGAGAAAGCAGACAAGAATCAATGAAGAATGCTTTGCAAGAAGTTGACTCTAAATATGTTATGGTTACTGATGTTGCAAGAGCAGGAGTTCCTAAGAGTGTCATTTTAAATTTACTTGAGAATAAAGATAAAGCAGCTTGTATTGTTCCTATATTAGATGTAAGTGATACTGTCATATTTAATGAAATTACTATTGATAGAAACAAAGTAAAACTCATACAAACCCCGCAATTATCAAATACCGCTATCTTAAAAAAAGCCTTAGAAAACACACAAGATTTTACAGATGACAGCTCTGCTATTAAAAATATTAATGAAAGTGTTTTTTATATCCAAGGTTCTTCAAGAAGTAAAAAACTAACCTTCTTAAACGATTTGAATGAGTTTGATTATTTTAAAGGACCTTCTAAAAATACTTTTGTAGGTTCAGGTATTGATATTCACGCTTATGAAGAAAATAAAGAGATGTATTTAGGTGGAGTAAAATTGCCTTGTTCTTATGGTTTCAAAGCACATTCTGATGGAGATGTTTTGATTCACTCTGTAATAGATGCTCTTTTAGGTGCTATTGGGGCTGGCGATATTGGAGAATTTTTTCCAGATAGCAACCCAAAATACAAAAATGCCAACTCTGCTTCTTTATTGGCTCACATATTAGAATTCATTCATAATGTTGGATATGAAATAATAAATATCGATCTAACAATTTTAGCTGAAATACCAAAAATCAATCCACATAAACTTGATATTAAATTTTCAATGGCTAAATTATTGAAAATAGAGCCACAGTTTATTAATATAAAAGCAACTACCTCTGAAAAAATGGGCTTTGTAGGCAAAGAAGAAGGTCTTGTAGTACTTAGTACTGCTAATTTAAAATACTACGATTGGAAAAATATATGAATATCTTAATAATAGAAAATGAAGTTTATTTAGCACAAAAAATTGTTTCACGATTATTAGATGATGGTCACTTGTGTGACTTTATCGAATCAACAAATATTAATATGGAAAAAGATTACGATATTGTTTTATTGTCTACATCTTTACCATCTTCTCAATGCAAAGAGATAATTAAGAAATACAAAGAACATGCCATAATTTTATTGCTGGTATCTTATATTTCAGATGAAACGGTTACTGATCCTATTAAAGAAGGTGCCAAAGATTATATTATGAAACCTTTTATTATGGATGAACTTGTGCGCAAGATTTATCATTATAAAGAATGGCAAAGTGTTAAAAAAGAGCTAAGTACACTAAGAGCTTATTTAGAATTTAATTTTAAAGATGTAAATATTTCTAATATTCAGCTTTCACATACTTTTCCTTTATTGGTTTCAACCAATTCTCCAAAGATGGCAGATAAGGTAGTATTTGAAATTGCACGAAAATTTGATTTAGCTATTAAATTTATCTCTTTATCCGATACCCCTACTTGGCAAAAAGATTTGGCAAAGCCTTGTAAAGAGCTTTTATATATCACAGACTACCAAGTACTTAAAAAATCCTCTAAAGACAATTTAAACGCTCTATTGGATGGAAGAAAGGCTATTATTTGTTCTCTTGAAAAAGAAGAAGACTTTCCTTTCTCAAAAATCTCGTGTATGCAAAATAATATTTCTTTAATGAACAATAATATTATGACAATAAATGAATATGTAAAACTTATGGTTTTAACGTTTCAAGGTAATTATCCTGATACTGAGTTATCTAAAAAACTGGGAATTTCAAGAAAATCTCTCTGGGAAAAAAGAAAAAAACTTGGTATTGAAAAAAAGAAGCAGGCAAAACAATGAGAAAACTCTTTTTAACTCTTTTTTATTCAGGTCTTTCCCCTAAAGCTCCAGGAACTGCTGGAAGTATTGTTGCCCTTATTCTTGGAATGTTACTTCTAAAAATTGTTCCTGATTCAACTTTATTTATGTTATCTATTTTAATTACTGCCATTGCTGTAAAACAAATTGATATTTATGAAAAAGAAGTGAAAGAGCATGACAGTAAAGAAATCGTAATAGATGAACTTGCTGGTATGTGGTTAGCACTTTCAATTTGTGGTATTACCAATGAAAATTTTTATGTCATGGGTGCTTTGGCTTTTGTATATTTCAGACTCTTTGATATTTGGAAACCTTCTTTAATTGGAAAAATTGATGAAAAAGTTAAAGGTGGATGGGGCGTTATGGGAGATGATTTATTAGCAGGTGTTGCAGCAGGGCTAAGTGCAGCTGGTACCTATCAACTTATCTTAAAATTCATATAAAAGGATTAATATGACAATTACAAAAAAAGTAACCTTTATTGCAAAAGACGGGTGTGAAGATAAAATGAAAGAACTTTTAATAGCAATGGTAGAACCTTCAAAAAAAGAAGATGGTTGTATCTTTTATGATATTTTTCAATACGAAAACAACAGAAAAAAATTCCAAGCAGTAGAATCATGGAGAGATGAACGTGCCCTAGATGGTCATAAAGGCACTTCTCATTATGCTGTATATAAAGCTTCGTACGAGCCATATTGTGAGCATAAATACACAGATGAATTAGAGATACTTAAATAGCCTTATTTGAGATATTTTAAACAAGTGAATCAATTTATATAATGAGAGTATATTTTTCTAAGAATTAATAGCTCTTATTTTACTACTAATTATTTATTACTTCTAAAAAGTCTTTTAATTCTATCAAATACTAAACGCATCACTTTCTTTTTTTCTTGTTTAGGAAACATAGAAAGATTGTGTTGTTTCATTACGTCAAATAATATTTGATTTGTTTTAGACATCTTGGACATTTTTCTACTTTATAATGATTTTTTTGAAATATTGTAAAAGAATTTATTGTTTTTTGTAAGGTCAAGGCAAAGAAGAAAATTCCTAAGGAGTGTACGATAAGTACATGACGAAGGAACTTTCTTCTTCAACGCAGAGATTGCGCAAACAAGCAAAGCTATTTTACAATATTTGCGAATTCTTGGAAGATATATTTAGACTCATGCGGTCCTGGACTTGCTTCTGGATGATGTTGTACTGAAAAAATATTCTTATCATTATAAGATACGCCTTCAATAGTATTATCGAACAAGTTCTTGTGCGTAATTTCAGCAATATTAATTATAGAATCAGGAACATTATAATTATGATTTTGCGCTGTAATCTCTACCGTACCTTTATTATTTCCAACAGGATGGTTACCACCATGTTGTCCAAATTTAAGCTTATAAGTATCGTAACCATGTGCTATTGATAACATTTGATGCCCTAAACAAATAGCAAAGATAGGAATCTCACTTTTGATTAGTTCTTTTACTTCGCTTAACTCTTCTGTAAGTGTTAAGGGATCACCTGGACCATTTGATAAAAATACTCCACCAATTTCTTTCTTGTTAAAACGTGAAATTAAAGTTGCCGCTTTAAATGTTGATGGAACAACTTCTACTTCTAAACCTGTTTCTACTAATTCATTTAAGATATTTCTTTTAACACCAAAATCAACTACTACAATTTTTTTATCACTCATAACAGCTTTATTGTAATCAAATTTTGAGTGATCCCATGCTCCAAATTTATGAACATACGCTTCTTTAGTAGATACTTCTTTAATATAATTAATATCTTCAATTCTTGGGCTTGCATCTAAAAGCAATTTTAATTCATCAATATTATCAATCTCAGTTGAAGCAATCATCATCATTGCTCCTTCTTTTCTTAGCATTTTTGTTAAATATCGTGTATCAATATCACAAATTCCTAAGACATTGTTTTCTTTTAATAAAGCATCTAAATCTTTGTCTGCTCTAAAGTTTGAATATTCGTGGTGGTAGTTTCGTACAAGAACACCTTTACAGTGTGCTTTAGGACTTTCCATATCTTGAGCATTTACACCTACATTTCCAATTTCTGGCATAGTAAATGTTACAAACTGTCCTGCATAAGAAGGATCAGTAATGATTTCTTGATATCCTGTTAAAGAAGTATTAAAAACAATTTCACCTACACTAGTACCTTGCGCACCAAATGAATTTGCTTCAAGAAACGTTCCATTTTCTAAATATATCCAAACTTTTTTCATTCTATAATAATCCTCTTTTTATTAGCTCTTCTTCATACAATCGTGCAAATACTAAATCATAATCTTCAGTACCTGGAATTAATCTTCTTTTGTACGATTTAATTTTTACATGTACTTCATCATCAGCTTCTTCAAAACCTTTGATAAACTCCTCTATAGATTCGAAAATTACATTTTTAATTTTGTTATCTGATACAACATAATGAATAAAATCTTCTTCCCACAAATAATCTAAAATTTGATGTGAAATATCTGAAAATCTGTCTTCATTATTTAAAATAACACCATGCTCATTTGCCATTCTTTTTTTAGTCATCCAAAAAAGTTGTCTAAAATCAGCATTATAAAATTCAATATTTTCTTCTTGTTCGTCTAATATATCATTTACTTTTTCATCTAATGCATGTTCATTGTCCAAATCTTCTTGTAAAATTCGTACAATTTCTGCTGTGATTTCATCTTTTGTTTTTCTAACTTCTACGAATTCACATGTGGCTAAATCTCTTGAGATTCTTCTTGCTACATAGGGTGTATGGTGAAATTTCATTCTCATAATTTATCCTCTTGTTATTGTATCGTCTCGCTCAGGTGAAGTTGAAATTAATCCAACTCTTACATTTGTTAATTCTTCAATTCTTTTGATATATAATTTAGCATTTTTAGGTAATTTATCATACTCTCTTACCCCTTCAACTTTATCCCATCCAGCTATTTCTTCATAAATAGGTTTAACGTTTTCTAAATCACTTGGCATATAATCAATTCTTTGTCCATCAAGATCATAAGCAATACAAATTTTGATTGTTTTAAAACCATCTAAAACATCAAGTTTCATTAATGATAATTGGTCACAACCATTAAGTCTTGCAGCATGTTTAACAGCAATAGCATCAAACCATCCACATCTTCTACCACGTCCAGTTGTAGTTCCTACTTCTTTTCCTACATCTGCCATAGTTTCACCATCTTGTGTGAAATCTTCTGATGGGAAAGGTCCATTTCCTACTCTTGTAGTATATGCTTTAACAATTCCAGTTACAATTCCAATATCTCTAGGAGCAATACCTAAACCAGTACAAGCCCCAGCACTTACACAAGAAGAAGAAGTAACATAAGGATATGTTCCATGATCAATATCTAATAGCGTACCTTGAGCCCCTTCTAATAAAATCTTTTTATTTTCGTCAAGTGCTTTCCATACGATGTTTGTTGTATTAGCAATATATGGTTCTAAAACATCTTTATATGAAAGTAATAATACTTGTAACTCTGCTTCATTAGGTGTATTTATTTCAAGTACATCAAAAATAGCTTTATTTTGTTCAAAATATTCAACAATTGCTTTTGCTAATTTATTTGGGTTTAATAACTCACCTACTCTAAACCCAGATCGTGAAATCTTTTCTGCATAAGCAGGTCCAATTCCTTTTCCAGTAGTTCCAATAGCTTTGTCACCTTTTAATCTCTCTTTTGCTTGATCAATTAAAGCATGGTAAGGTAAGTTTAAATGTGCTTTATCAGAGATAAATAATCTTCCTTCTAAATCAGAAAATTGTTCCATTTCTTTGATAATTGCTTCAGGACATAAAACAACCCCATTTCCAATTACATTAATAGCTTTAGGATTTAAAACACCAGAAGGAATTAAGTGAAGAGCATATCTAACACCATCAACCCAGATTGTATGACCAGCATTATGTCCACCTTGACTTCTACATAC
>CAJXWI010000020.1 GCA_913062735.1 uncultured Arcobacter sp. | reverse complement strand
CACTGTCATATCCAGCTTCACTTATTATTACTGATTGTTTTTTATAACCTTCCGTATTTGCATTTGCAATATTATTTGATATATTGTCAATAGCATAACGGGAGGTATCTAAGCCTGTTTGTGCAGCATTTAAACTATCTATCATAATACACTCCTAAAAAACTCTAATTACATCTTTTAATGAAATAAGTGTCGTTTCATTGTCTAGAACAAATTTTTTATCACTTAAATCAACACCCAAAACTTCTCTTGTCACTAAAAATATTTCATCATTAGGTGTAATTTGTATGGAAAAAACATTAAATTGTTTATTCATTCCATCAAGCGCTTTTACACCAGTCTCTACTGTTTTTTCTATAAATGCAAAAGAATTAGGAAGAGCACTTCTTGCAACAACTTTTTTAATATTAAGTAACATTACTTCTAACTCATCAAAATTAACCTTGTCTTTATTTTTGTTCATAAACGACTGGCATATTTTGATACTTTTATCTAAATTTTCATTGTGTAAATTAATTGAATTTTCTAACATAATTTTCCTTTTATAAATAATTAACCAAAGATAAAGAATTCATCTTTGATATTGTTGAATACAAAGCAGAGTAGATAATCTCCAAAGACTGTGCTTCTAAAGCAGCTTCCGTTAAATCAGCAGCCGCATACTCTTGATAAAAAACACTGTAATTTAAAATTTTTGTAGAATTTAGTTCTGAATAGTTATCAAAAGAAGCAATGCTTCCCCCTAATTTTGCATGAGAAGCATTTATTGAATCATATGATTCACTCATAAGTTCAATACTATTACTTAAAATCACTTTAGCATCTGCACTGCTTATTGTATTGCCCTCTAAATCTTTATTATCAAGTGCATATATAATTTCATCCAAGAGGTCCAAATAAGAAGCTTTAGCTTCTAATGAAACCGTTTGCGTATTAATAAGTTCATATTTTCCATCTTCATTAAGTTCTACATCAAGCGTGCCATTAGTGGTGCCATAAAAAGAACCATTGATAAGTTCTCCATCTAAATAAAGAACATCATAATCTATTTCTCCGTCAAAATTATGATCAATAAAACTCCATTCATTGTTATTGGCATCAATAATTCTCTCATCTGCATCAAAAGTCAAAGTCTCACCAGGTATGGCTTCATTAGTAGTATAAAACATAATGTCCATACCTGTAAGCCCTTGATCAATATATAAACCTTCATCTACAAGTGTTGTTTTATTTGTTAAACTTCCGGTATATGTAATATCATTGTTCTCCTCCATTATAAAAGGAGCTTCGTTACTATTAGTACCCGCAAATAAATACACCCCATTAATATCTTCATTAAGCATATTAAAAATTGATTCTTTAATATTTTCAACATTAGAACTCATAGAAGAACGGGTATCATCGTCAATTGTGTCATTAATAGCAGTTAAAACTTCTGACATAATGTTATCCATACTGTCTTTTAAAGAAGAAACGGTAGAATCACTTGTTGTATTGTAAGTAAGGGTTTTATCAAGCTGTTCTTTAACGCCTTCAAGTGAAAGTAAAGTACCCTCAGTACTTATAATATCACCGTACAATTTTGCATCTTCACTTCCCGTTTGAATTGCTTCTCCCGAACTTAATTTACTGTTTACTGTGATATTTTGTTTATTCAATAAATCCAACTGATATAAAACTGTTGTTGTTGTATTAACCATTTAGAATCCCTTGTTTATCGTTTTAATGCTATCAACGTAGTTAATATTGAATCTGCTGTTGTAATGGATTTTGCATTGGCTTCAAAGGCTCTTTGAAAAACCATTAAATTAACCAAACTCTCAGATAAATCAGCCGTACTTAATTCTAAGGTTTCACTTACAATACTTGTTGAGTTTTCATTATTAACTGAATAAATGGCATTACCACTGGTATTAGTACTGCTGTATAAATTATCTCCAACAGCATCTAAACCAATATTATTTGTAAATTGTGCAATAGCAATTTGACCAATAGCATAATCAATTCCATCTTGTGTCATAGTAATCAAACCATTTTCATCAACCGAAATATCTCCAAAAGAAGAATCAGTTAAACCAAGAGCTTCTAAATCAAGCTGTATTGAGGATTGTGAAGAAGTTTGATTAATAGTAGAAACAATTTGCATAAATTCAGCCCCAGCACCCGTATTTCCACTAAGTTCTAAGTTTTTGTCTTTTGTATAAGTATCAGATACAACAGCTTGAAGTTCAATAACTTCTGTTACCGCTAAAACTTCTGCTGTTGCTAAAACTTCAGCTACTGCTAAAACTTCTGCCACTGCTAAAACTTCGGCCACTGCTAAAACTTCAGCAACTCCATCGCCCGCACCAACAGAAGTTTCTGGGATTGCTGCTGAATATGGGATTGCTGCTGAATAAGGGATTGCTGCTTCATAGGCAATTGCTGCTGAATAAGGAACAGCTGCTGCGTATTCAACGCCAGTAACACCAGCGACATACGTTTGATCAGCAGATGTATATTCAATAACTGCTGTAAACTCTTCACCTGCTGTTTTTGACTCAATTACCAATTGTCCATTTATATTTTTAGCTTCTACTAATAATTGAAGTTCACCATCGGAATTTATTTGACTTACTAAATCATCTATTAATATTTGCTCTTCTGAAGAAGCAGTTGCAGAACTAGAAGTAAGAGTAATTCCCGCAATTGAAATACTAATCGTAGCCCCTACAGTAGGAGATACAACGGTACCTGTATCATTGGAGAATATATCATCTGCTGAGTAAACATCTTGTTGTGTTCCAGCAACTGCTGCTTGTAATGCAACCATTGCAGATTCAACTGCACCTTCACCACTACCTTCAATAGCAGATGTTATGGTTGTTGCAACACCTTCAAATTCATTGGTTCCTGAACTTTCAAAGATATCTCCAATTAAAAAAGACTCACCAGGAATAATTGAATCTATTCTAATAGTTGCATTTGAAACATCACTTGAAGACGTACTTGCACTGTTGTCACTTGATTCAACGGTATAAGCATTCAAACCTGTAATATTAGATATCTCATCTGCTAACGCTTTATACGTAGCATTTCTACTTGCTTGGATATCTTGATCTCCTGCTCCACCTGCAAAACCATCTCCATCTAAATCCAATGCAGTTAAAGTTGTTGAAGTAGTAGTAACACTTATATAATCTTGCGAAATTTTATCCCCATTAATATATACATAAATTTGATCCCCTTCAGAATTTAAAACACTGTTAGATGAATCAGGAAAAGCTATAGTTGAGCTTTGTGATATAGAAGTAGTTGATGAAGCATCTGGTTCTAAAGCATAACTTTCTAAAGCATCCGTGTAATTGGTAATCAAGGCTTCAATATCTGAGATCTTTGTGGATTGAGATTTAACACCAGAACCCGTAAGTTCCTTGGCATCGGCACTTGCAGATGTTGAATAATCTGTCATTTTTGCAGCATAGGTTTGTACCTGATTGGTAAATTGAATGATTTGACTTCCACCAATAATACTAAAAACATCGGTAAAAGAACTGATATTACTATTAGTAGATGTAACATCAGTATTTGCATCCAACGTACTCATGGCCCATCCTTGCACCTCAAAACCATTTGCATCTTGAAGCGTGCCATTTTCACCCATTCTAAGATTTCCGGCTCTTGTATAAAAAAGGTCAGAAGTACCCGAACTACTGGTATCTGCAACAACAAAAAAGCCATCACCATCCAATGCCATATCATAAGAAGAGCCTGTTAAATTAAGACTTCCTTGTGTAAATTGTTTTTCCGCAGTAGTTACAGTGGAACCTTTTCCAATACTGTCTTGATACATAAGATCTGCAAAAGAAACTCTTGAGGCTTTATACCCCACCGTATTAACATTGGCTATATTATTTGATTCATTGTCAAGCGCTGTTTGAGCACTTGATAATCCTGATATTCCTGTCCATAATGCACTAATCATTTTAAATCCTTTAAGATTATCTATTAAAAATAACTTTTCAAATGATAAAGATTTAAAGTAAATAAAGGGTATTCATTAAGCAACAAAAAATAAAGAAATAATAAACAATAATTACATTAGTAAATTTTCGTAATCTCAGAATATAATATTTGTTCTGCTTCACTGTTATATGAACTGGCATTGGATTTTGAATATGATAAATAAGAACTGCTTTGAGATAAAGTAGAAGCACCTCCTTCTAAAGACACTACAAGTTGCGACTGTCCATTGGTATTTTCAGCCATTGAAGCAGTAATTCCATCATATAAAGATAATTCAACTGCTAAATCTTCATAACTTTTATTGTAGGTAGATACGGATATCTCTGTTCCATCACTTTTTGTAAATGTGATACTTGAGCCTTCGTTGCTTTCATTAATAATAGCTTCAGAGTCAAGCGTTTCATCAAAACTATAAAGGTCATAATATTCGTTGAGTTCATATACACTTAAATAGATAACACCTTCAACCCCTTCAACAGAAGAAACTTGGTATTGTTTATTTATTCCCTCATCATTTAAATCGCCATTTTCAATAATATTTCCAATTAAAGATGCCGAATTAGCAAGAGTTGAGTTTTCAAAAGATACTTGTAATGCCTCCATTGCATCAACCGTAGCAGTATTGGCACTTAGTGTAGATAATTGTAATTGTGTAGACATCATAGAGGCAGAATCTACAGGTTCCGTAGGATCTTGAAGCTCTAATTCTTTTAACATTAACGTAATAAAATCTTCGCTGGTTAACTCATCATTACTCACAGCTGTAGTAATAGTGTTTCCATATGCATCGGTAGAAGAACTTGTTGCTAATTCACTTATAGTAGACATTGTTAATCCTTTTAGGTTTTATCTAGATTAGCAGGAGAAAAAAAATAAAGGGTAAGGTTAAATAAATGTAAGTAAATAAAAAGTAAATAATTACTTTTTATAATCTATAACAAAAGTATGTATTCCTTTTTCATAAGTATAGTTAAGTTTATAACCATGTACATCAATAATATTTTTTGTAATATACAAACCAAGGCCTAGTCCCTCATTAATAGATTCATATTCTCTATTAAAGGGTTTATAATACTCATTAATGTCTTTTTTTAAAGCCCTACCCTTATTAGATATTGAAATAGAAGAATGGGAAATAAGTAGTTCAGGATTACCATTGGAATTATATTTTAAGGCATTATCAATTAAGTTTTTTAAAGCAATAGAAAAAATCTGAAAATCAACATCAATACTTACATCAACACTGGATACATTAATTTTATTGTTATCAAGTAATAACAAATCAAAGGCTTCATCTAAAACATCTAAAACACGATAATTAGCCCTCTTTAAGGTTATTTTACCAGAAGTCAATTCTTCAATTTTTGAAAATTCTATTAATAAGTATTCTAATCGATAAAATACTTTTTGCAGAATTTCTTTTCTTCTGGAGCTAGCTAGTGTATCACTTATTAATTTTCCTTTTGTAATAGGTGTGTTAAGCTCATGCATAATATTACGTAAGAATAAGTTTCTTGATTCTCTGAGTTCTTTTATTTTTATCAATGCATTGTTAAATTCATTGCTAACTTCTGAAATTTCATCTTTATATATTAATTCTTTTTCAATAATAAGTTTTCCATTTGAGAAGTTTCTGATTTTCTTTTTTAATAAAAGAAGGGGTTTTAGTTTTTTCATTAAAAACAAGTAAAACCACAACAAAACCATATCAACTAGAACAAATAAAACAAACCATATAAGATTTTCTTTAAAAGAAGAATTTAAATCTTCAAATAAAATATCTTTTTTTAATAAAGCTGGTAATAAGGGAGCATTTCTTAATAAACCTGCAAGTATCTTATCTGATGATTTAACAATAGGTATAGGAAATAAATCTCTAAAGGGCTCATTATTTCTTGGACCTAACCTTCTAGGGGGAGGTAATAATTTACCATCCTTTCCCATTCTTAAATGTGGTGGTCTCCTATGCTTGCCATTTAGATTTCTAAAAAAATTTCTATTGATTTTGATATATACTTTATTTTTATAAACAAAATTAATAGTAGCCCCATTTTTTGAATTTAAATATTCAATAGATTCATTTTTTATACTTTGATAATCCAAGTCACTTATTTTAAGATTAAGATGTTTTATTTTTTTATTTATATCTTCATTGTTTAAGTTATGATTTGAAATATTATTAATCAAAATCATTGCAACAAAATGACGTTTTGACCTTTCTTTATTAATAGTATCTTGGGAAAAAATAAACAAAATAAAAATCATTATATTTATAAAAAAAAAGATAAATATAAAAAATATCTTAATTTGAATAAAAATAGAATGTTTTTTAGGCGTTAACAAATTTATAACCTATGCCTCTAATTGAGAGGATATGTTTGGGTTTTTTAGTATTGTTTTCAATTTTACCACGAACTCTTCCTATTAATACATCAATACTCTTATAAGAGCTTTCATATTTTATAGATTCTACATTTCCTAATAATTCTTCTCGTGAGATAATAAAACCACTTTTCTTTATTAGATAAGAAAGAATATAGAATTCTGCATTGGTTAAAGATAAAATAGAATTATTTTTTATAATTTCCATTTTTTGCTCATTTACTGAAAAAAGGTTTAGGCTATTTTTTTCTTCTTCTATAAGGGGACTTATTTTGCAGCGTCTTAAAATTGATTTTATTCTAAATATAAGTTCTTGAGTATCGTATGGTTTTGGCATAAAATCATCTGCTCCATATGAAAAACACGCAATTTTGTCACCCAAATGAGAGCGAGCAGAAGAAATAATAATAGGAGTATCAAATTTTTTTCTAATCATATGACAAACATCAATACCATCAATACCTGGTAAAGATAAATCTAAAATAATTAAATCATATTTTTTACTATTTAAAGCAGAGATTCCAAGTTCAGGTTTTTCGTAGTTAGTAACTTTTATATTGTATTGATCCAGATATTCTGTTAGAATTTCAGCTAATTCTACATCATCTTCAATCATTAGTATGCTAATCAATTATTACTCCTTATTTACAAAAAGAATTGTAGCTCATTAAAGTAAATAAAAAGTAACAAAAACTCAAATAAGTATTTCTCTGTTACCTTTTACATTAGGTTCAGATAAAACTCCAGCCATTTGTAATTGCTCAATAATAGTAGCGGCTCTGTTATAGCCAATTCTTAATTTTCTTTGTATATAAGAAATGGATGTTTTTTTATCATTAAGAACTATCATTTTTGCACTTTCGTACAATTCATCAAAATCACTTGCATCAGAAGGATTAGAACTCATACCAGAGCCCTCTTTTGATTTAATAAAATTCATATCATATTGCACTTCTCTCTGTGCTTTTAAGAACTCAACTACTTCTTCAATCTCGTTTTCTTTTGACCAAGGAGCATGAAGCCTTACAAGGCCAGACATACCAGGAGGAGTAAATAACATATCCCCACGGCCAAGTAATGATTCAGCGCCCATAGCATCTAAAATGATTTTTGAATCAATTCTCTGACCTACTTTATAAGCAATTCTACTTGGAAGGTTCGCTTTAATAAGACCAGTAACAACATCCACAGAAGGTCGCTGCGTTGCTACTATTAAATGTATTCCAGAAGCTCTTGCCATTTGAGCAAGTCTTGCAATTGAGATTTCAACTTCTTTTCCAGAAGTCATCATTAAATCTCCTAGCTCATCAATAATAACAACAATATAAGGAAAAGCATCGTAATCTGCTGTTTTTGATTTTTCATTATAGTTTTCAATATTTTTTGTACGTGATTTAGCCATTAGAGTATATCTTCTCTCCATCTCTAAAACCATATTAGCTAAAGCAGTTACTGCTTCACTTGGTTTTGTTATGATAGGAGTTAATAAGTGAGGAATATCTTCATACATTGTAAATTCAAGCATTTTAGGATCAATCATAACCAGTTTTAAATCATCTGGAGAATTTTTATACAATAAAGATAAAATCATTGAATTAATACCAACAGACTTACCAGAACCAGTAGTTCCAGCAATTAATAAGTGAGGAAGTTTTTTAAGATCTGTTACAAAAGGTTTACCAACAATATCTTTTCCTAAAATCATAGTCAAAGGAGAAGTAGATTTTTGGAAAATTTCTGAATCCAATAAATCTTTAAAATATATTATTTGAGATTCTTCATTAGGAACTTCAATACCAACAACATCTTTACCAGGGATTGGAGCTTGAATTCTAATCGTTTGTGCTTTTAAAGCCATTGCTAAATCATCTTGTAAGTTTAATATTTTAGATACTTTAATATGCGCAGCTGGTTTAAACTCAAAAGTAGTTACAACAGGACCTGTATATGTACGTACAACATCCCCTTCAATTTTAAATTTTGCAAGTTTATCTAATAAATCTCCAATTTTTTTATCAATTAAATCTTCATCCATTTTTGATTTTTTTGCTTTAGGAGCATCTTGAAAAAATTTATTTAAAGGCAGTTTAAAATCTTTTGGTTTAATATTTTCACCCAATTCAATTTGATCTTGTAAAATTTTGTTTTCTTCTAATTCTTCAACAATTACAGAATGACCTGAATCTACTTCATGTACACTCTGCTCTAAAGATAAATCTTCTTTTTCTTCTATAATAATCGCTTCTTGTATTTTTTCTTCTTTTGGAGCTGTTTTTTCCAGTATTATTTCAGCAGTGTCCCCTACTTCTTTAACCAAAACTTTTTCAGCTTTTCTTTTTACGCGTTTTTTGCTGGACTGTGGTATTTTTTCAATTTGTTTAAAATCAAAAGTAGGTTTTTTTATTTTTACAGCTGCTAATTTTTCTTTCAATGAAATATTTTTATCTTCAAGAAATACGAATAAGGTAATAACAAAACAAATTAAAATAAAAACCCATAAACCTGCTTTTCCAATAAAAGGATTTAAACTTAATACAATAATATCCCCAATTTCACCACTTAAATTGTCTTTTATTATTAAGGCTTGAAAAACCAATACTGCAAAAATAAAAATTATTAAAATTAAAGATTTCATTAATAATTTTTCTTTTTCATAAACAATAAAGTTAAGAATATATAAGGGATACAATAAGAAAAGTAAATAAGCATAAGAGAGATAGCCAAAATAATTATGGGAAAAATTGGCAAAACTAGAGCCAATGACACCTACAGTTTGAGTATCAGAAATAAAAATAGAATATTGCAAAAACAGTATGATAAATAAAGAAATTAATGAAAGTATTTTTTTAGTTATGGTTTATCCTTTTAATAATTTAGAAATTTTGCCTTGTAATCGTAACCATGATCTGTGTTCCATTAAAGGAAAACCAGCCCATTGTTTTTTACTTACTTTAATACTTTTAGTAACACCAGCACGTGCTGATATTGTAGTAAAAGGTGCTATTTCTAAATGTCCTGCGGTTCCACTTTGTGCACCCATAATAACATACTCATTTAAAACTGTAGAGCCTGCTAATCCAATTTGCGCGGTTAAAATACACCCAGGTCCAACAATACAATTGTGTGCAATTTGTATTAAATTATCAATTCTTGCCCCATCGCAAATAATAGTAGATTTAAATGCAGCTCTATCAATAGTAGTATTTGCACCAATTTCAACATCATTTCCAATAGAAACATTTCCATTTTGATATATTTTAATATACTTGCCTTTATTATTAGCAAAACCAAAACCATCCGCACCAATAATAGCACCAGAATGAATTAAACAATCATCCCCTACAGTACAATCACGATAAATTACAACATTGGCTTGAATAATTGTATTGTCTCCAATTCGAACATTATCACCTATGTAAGCCCCAGGAAAAACAGTACAAGAGCTACCAATAATTACGTTTCTACCAAGATTAGCGCCTTTCATAATTACTGTATTTTTTCCAATTAAAGCTTCTTTACCATCACTATCTACTAGTGGTGCTGCAAAATATTTACTAGCGTGTGCCAGTTCAATATAAGGTTCTTCACAAATTAGGGCCAAGGTATTTGAAGGCAGCAAGTGCTGAAACTCTTTTTTAATAAAAACAGCTGCAGCTTTTGTATTTTCTAAGTCTTTGAGATATTTTTTATTTTCTAAAAAAGTGACTTCTTTCGTATTTGCATCTTTTAAGGTATTAAGTCCTGTAATCTTTTGATTACTAGAACATTCAATACCTAAATTTTTACACAGCTCATTTAATCTCATAACTATTCCTTATCGCTCAATTGCTACAATTCCAGATCGTACTATTTCTAAAGGTTTGTATTTTTGCATAACAGAGATAAAATTGGCGATTCTTGCTGCTGAATCAGTAGCTGAAACTATAATCGCATCATCTGTTACATCTTGAATACTTCCATGATAGGTTTTTGCAATTACATCAATATCTGCTAAATTATTCTCAATAGAAAACTTCATTAAAACCGTATCTTTTTCAATTACATTTTTATGTTCATTAACTTTTAAAATAGGAATAAGTTTATTTAATTGTTTAACAATTTGAGAGATAACTCTTTTATCACCTGTTGTAACAATAGTCATACGAGAATATTCACTTCCTTCTACAGGTGCAACTGTTAAAGAATCAATATTATAACCACGTGCAGAAAACAAACCAACAATTCGAGATAAAGCATTGTTTTCATTTAATACCATTACAGAAATAACCTGTCTGGTAATTTCTTGGTCGTAGTAGTGATTGTCACTATGCATCTGTATCTCCTATTAGTGTCATTTCATTTAAAGCATGTCCATTGGGAACCATTGGTAAAACATCTTCATTTCTATCTACAATAACTTCAATCATTGCAACTTTCTTTTGTTTAACAGCATCTTTTAATGCTGCATCAAACTCTTCTTTTGTTTTTACTTTATAACCAATTCCACCAAAAGCTTGTACTAACATTTGAAAATCAGGTTGCGCATCTAATACAGTTTCAGATAATCGGTTGTCGTAAAACATGGTTTGCCACTGTCTTACCATTCCTAAATAATTATTATTCAAAATTACATTAATAACAGGAAGCTTACTTTCAACACAAGTCATTAACTCTTGAATATTCATTAAAATTGAACCATCACCTGTAATATTAATAGAAATTTTATCTGGATTTCCACGTGCAACACCCATAGCAGCAGGAAGACCAAAGCCCATAGTTCCTAAACCACCAGATGTTACAAATTGTCTTGGGCGAGAAAAAGGATAAAATTGTGCAGCCCACATTTGATGTTGTCCAACATCCGTTGAGACAATAGCATCTTCGCCTAATAATTCCCCAATTCTTACAATTGGCCATTGTGGTTTAATAGTTTCATTAGAATCAATAAAACGTAAAGGCTGTTTTTCTCTGTATTCTAATAATAAATCATTCCAATTTGAATAATCATTGAATTTCATATCTATTGCTTCTTTTAACATACCTTTTAAGGTAACTTTTAGATCTCCAACTATTGGATAGTTTGTATCTACTAGCTTGTCAATAGATGCAGGATCAATATCAATATGTATTACTTTTGCTTTTTTTGCAAACTGATCTAAGCGTCCTGTAACTCTATCATCAAATCTAGCTCCTAAAGAAATAAGTAAATCTGTTTCATGTGCTGCCATATTTGCTGCATATTCACCATGCATTCCAAGCATTCCAAAAAACATTTCATTATCATGACCCATAACACCTCTTGCCATTAATGTTTCAACAGCAGGGATATTAGTAAGTTTTGAAAATTCTCTTATTTCTTCACTACAATTAGCAAGAACAGCACCACCACCAATATATAATAAAGGTTTTTTAGCTTTACTAATAGCTTCCATTGCTTTTTTTAATTGCCGTTTATTATAATTGACTGTTGGTTTATATGTTGGTAAATCAACAGGTTTTGAATAATCAAAATTAGCCATTTGAGCAGTGATATCTTTTGGAATATCAACATGAACTGGACCTGGTCGTCCTGTTGAAGCAATATGAAAAGCTTCTTTCATAACTCTTGGAATATCATCAATATGATTTATTAAATAATTGTGTTTTGTACAAGGTCTTGAAATACCAATTGCATCAATTTCTTGAAAACCGTCTGTTCCAATAATTGTAGTAGGCACTTGCCCTGAAATAACTACTAGTGGAATTGAATCCATATATGCATCCGCCAAACCAGTAACTGCATTTGTAAAACCAGGACCTGATGTTACAATTGCAACTCCTACTTTACCAGTTGACTTTGCATAACCTTCAGCCGCATGTATTGCAGCTTGCTCGTGTCTCGTTAAGATATGTTGAAAATTCTTTTGTTTATAAATCTCATCGTAGACGTTCATAATAGCGCCTCCAGGATAACCAAAAACTACGTCTACCCCTTCTTCATGTAATGATTCTGTAACCATTTTCGCGCCGGTCATTTTCATAATACTTTCTCCCTAATAAAATAGGCAATATTCTACAAAAAAACACATTAAAAGTGCGTTAAGAAAAGAGAACTATTGCAATAGTTTTATGCAATTTTAATAATACTTATTCTATAATTTACTAATATAGAAAAGGATTTTTTATGGATGTTAATAATATAAACCCCAATATTGATAATTTACAAGGTCTTAATCCCCAAGTAAATTTAGATAGAACCCACTCATCTGCCAAAATCAATAATGAAGAAGAAGATTCTTATAACTTAAGCATATCCGCACTTCTAAGCCATGATAGAAGTACTTTAGCTCTTGGATTAGAACAATCAAACCAAGGTTTAGCTATTAGCAAAATTGCACAAAATACCTTAGAAGAACAAAGCCAAATTTTAAATAGAATTGACAATAAACTTGACAAAGATGAAAATCAACAATTAAGTAAAGAAGACGTTTTAGAAGTAAAATCTTTATTAAAAGACTTTGCAAGTGAAACTCAAAACAGTAAATTTGACAATAAAAATCTTTTTGCTGCACAATATGAAGAAAAAACAATTACATTATCTGTTGACAATAATTCTTTACAAATTGATAAAGTAGATTTAAAAGAAATTACACAGAATTTAAATATACAAGCAAATAAACTTCCAGTAGAAGAAGCAGCATTTCAAGAAGTTTTAACGCAAGCAAAAGAAATAATAAACACAGCTTCTAGTGACTTTAAAGGAATAGAAAAAAATATTGAATT
>CAJXWI010000019.1 GCA_913062735.1 uncultured Arcobacter sp. | reverse complement strand
TTGAAGATGTCTTAAGTGCCCAACAAAAGATATTAAGAAAAGATTTCTCTAAATATTGGCAAAAAGAGCTTTTAGAACCTAAAATTTTAAATGATAAAATCACTTATTCTATTAAAGAAATAACAAAACTAAAAATAGTTAATGGTTTGGGCTCTTTAAAACCTCAGCTTATAATTGAATGTACTGCTTTACAATACAATACGAAGGAACAATGTTTTGAATTTCACTTAGGTCTTATCCTAGAACAAAAAAATACTACAACGGTTGATTTAAGAGATGACATTATAAAAAAACTTTTAAAAGAAAAAGAAGACATGGAAGATATCATGTTTAGAGATTATTTAACAGGTTTATATAACAGGTATAAAATGAAAGATGATTTAAATGCATATGTCAAACGCTTAGATGCAAATAAACTTTCAGCTGTATTTGTAGATGCGGATAGATTTAAAGGTATTAATGATACCTTTGGTCATGATGCAGGAGATGAGGCTTTAAAATACCTAAGCTCAAAATTACAAGAATATTGTTTACTTCTAGATGCACAGGTGTATAGATTTGGCGGAGAAGAATTTATTCTTTTATGTTTTAAAGAAGAAGAAGAATTATTAAAAATTCTTGATAGACTAAGAATTGAAATTAAAAGTCAAAAAGTACGAACGGCAAAAGACAGTTTTAGTCTTACTGTATCAATGGGTGTTGCATTTTGGAAGAATGCTTCTTCTAAAGATGATTTAATTAAAAGAGCAGATATAGCTGTATATGAAGCTAAAGAGCAAGGACGAAATAAGGTAGTAGTTCACCAAATCTAGAAAATCTAGATTTGATAATAAAAAGTATTTATTTACCGATTTTATCAGCGATTGCTTTAATATCAGCAGCGCTTAATTTAGCTACTTGACCTTTCATAAGACCTTTCATTGGTCCACCGTAAGATCCATCTTTATAACCGTTTAAAGCAGCAACGATTTCAGACTTAGTCATATCTTTCATTACTTTTGATTTACCTAAGGCTTTTTTCTCTCCGTTTGCTCCATGACATCCAGCACATTTTGCATATGGTGATGAGAATGCTGCAGTTGCAGCAAGAATACAGGCCATCATTACTAATTTTTTCATTTTGTTTCCTTTTAGTGTTTGTAAATGTAGTTATTTTAAACTAAAGTTAATTAAAATAACTTGATTACAATCAAAGCTTAGATTAAAATTGTAAATTTTTTGTGTATTGCTACTTTTTTTCTCTGATTTTGATTATTTAATTTGTACAAAAAGCTAAGTTGAGGGCTTTAATGATATTGAATATTATTATTAAATTTTCGTGTGTTTTCTTTTTTAAATAAATAATGAAATACAATTGTTTTAATGTTTAAACACTTAATACACATAAAATGTGTAAAGTTCCAAAATTTTAAAATAAAATTTGACTTGAAATCTCTTTACTTTATTAAAGGTAAGTTATGGTTATAATGTACCCTAAAATTTTACCCATAGTAAATTAGACTATTAAGAACTCAAACAATCACTAAGCGAGATAAAATGAATTATATTAACAATACCATTGATTTAGAAACTGGCAGCATAGATGAAAAAAGAAAAGAAATTAAAGAGTATTTTCTACAAACCTATGAACTTGATGAAAAACTTTTTGATTTATTAAAAGACAAAAAAGATATATTAAAACAGCCCAATAGACTAAGACACCCGTTGATCTTTTATTTTGGACATACGGCTACTTTTTTTGTTAATAAACTAATGGTTGCTAATATCATTAAAGAACGTGTAAATAAAACCTTTGAGGCTACATTTGCTATAGGAGTAGATGAAATGACTTGGGATGATTTAAATGCAAGTAGTTATGCATGGCCCAGTTATGAAGAAACAAAAATCTATAGAGATGAAGTTAAAGATATGGTCTTAGAGCTAATTGAGAGTATAGAGTTTACTATGCCAATTAATTGGGATTCTCCTATGTGGATTATACTAATGGGGATTGAGCATGAAAACATTCATATTGAAACATCCTCTGTATTATTAAGAGAATTAGATTTAAAGTATTTAAGCTCTAAGACTATGTTTACGTATAACAATGAAGCTTCTTCAACTTATCCTAAAAATGAACTTTTAAAAGTAGCTGGTTCAACAGTGGTTCTACAAAAAGACAGAGAGAATCCTAAAACCTATGGATGGGATAATGAATTCTCTTACCACAAAGCAAGTATCAAAGATTTTGAAGCTTCTAAGTACTTAGTATCAAATGGAGAATTTTTAGAGTTTATTGAAGCAGGGGGATACTCTAAGCTTCATTACTTTTGTGAAGATGGAATTCAATGGTTGGATCATTCAGAAGCCTGTCATCCAAGATTCTGGGTAAAACGAGAGAATCAATATTATTTAAGAGAAATTAATAGAGAAGTAGAACTTCCTTTAAATCATCCAGTAGATATAAACGCACATGAAGCAGAAGCATTTTGTAAATACAAAAGTGAGCTTTTAGGGTATGAAGTAAGACTACCTAGTGAAGATGAATTTTATGCGTTAAATGATTATGTTAAGGCACAAGATAAAGAAGCAAACATTGCACTTAAATACTTTAATCAAACACCTGTAGATAAATACGCTTTTGATGATTTTTATGATGTAGTAGGTAATGTATGGCAATGGAGTACTACTCCTATGTATCCTTTTGATGACTTTTTAGCACATAAGTCTTATGATGATTTTACTACACCTACTTTTGATGATAAACATTGGTTAATGAAAGGGGGTTCTTTTATGTCTTTAGGAAATGAAACCTTACGTTCTGCTAGATATGCTTTTAGAAAAGACTTTTATCAACATGCTGGATTCAGATATGTTAAATCTTCTAATGAGTACAGAACTAAGTTAAATGACAATGTGTATGAAACCGATGAATCAATTTCTCAATACTGTGAATTCCATTATGGATCAGAGAACTTTGGCGTAAAAAACTTTTGTGTAAATGCGGTTGAAATTGTAAAAGATTTTATTCCTAAAAACAAAACAATGAAAGCCTTGGATTTAGGTTGCTCAGTAGGGCGATCAAGCTTTGAACTTGCTAAACATTATGATGAGGTATTAGGAATTGATTTTTCAGCTAATTTTATTAATGTTGGAATTAAATTGGTTAAATACGATACCTTGACGTATAAAGATAAAAGAGAAGGTGAAATCTTTGATAATAAAGTTATTTCTTTAAAAGACTTAGCATTAGAAGAATATAAAGATAAGGTAAGTTTTATGCAAGGAGATGCTTGTAATTTAAAAGACAATTATACTGCTTATGATTTAATTTTTTGCTCAAACTTAATTGATAGATTATATTCTCCCCAAAAATTCTTAGAAGATATTCCTACCAGGGTAAATAAAGACGGTCTTTTAGTAATATTAAGTCCTTATACATGGTTAGAAGAATATACACCAAAAGAGAACTGGTTGGGTGGATATATTAAAGACAATAAGGAAATATCTACTTTACAGACATTAAAAGAGTCTTTAAAAGACTTTGAATTGCTTCATACTACAGATGTTCCTTTTGTTATTAAAGAGAGTAAAAGAAAATATCAACATACTTTATCTGAAATGTCAATATGGAAAAAAATCAAATAGTTTAATAATTTAAATCATTATTTAATATAATGATGTATGAAATTAAAAAAACTAACATTGCTGAAAAACAAACAAGAGTATTTTAGAGCTTGTTTGTTTTTAGCCTTAATACTCTTTTTAAGTACTTTGTATGAATATACAAGATATAAAAACTTCAAAAAAAGTGTATTGTATGAAGACGCTTTTAGTATTGTATCTTTTTATAAAAAAGAGTCATTTTATATTAGCAAACTTTCAAATAATGATTTTACTTTTTACAGTAAAATACCTCAAGACTATAATTTAAATGACATTCAAAACATTCAATTATTGTTACTAACGAAAAACATCAGTTTTTATTCTTATCTTAAAGGCTTTTATACCAACAGCATTGTTTTATATCCTAATAACGCTTCAAAAAACACAAAAAATCCCCTTTCTTCTTTAATTAAAGGCCAGCATAAAAATACAGCCATGCAAGAACTGTATCAAGCCTTGTTTTTAGGAGAAAGTATGGGGAAAGAATTACGAAAGGGGATTAATACCTATGGAGTATCGCATTTATTTGCTATTTCTGGTTTTCATTTAGGGGTGATTGTTCTTGTATTCTATTTTATATTACATCTTTTGTATAAAAACATACATCAGCAGTTTTTTCCTTATAGAAATAAAAGAATGGACATTTTATTATGTATTTTTTGTTTCTTATTTTTCTATTTGTATTTGATTGGTTTTTTAGCATCGTTTCTAAGAGCCTTCATAATGTTTTGCATTGCTTTAGCCTTACTACGTTCCCATATTAAACTTTTCTCTTTTACAAGTCTTTTATTAACCTTTATTCTTATCTTATGTTTTTTCCCTAAATATATATTCTCTTTGTCTTTGTATTTTTCATTGGCAGGCGTTTTTTATATATTTTTGTATTTTGTGCATTTAAAGAATTTAAACAAAAAGCTTTCATTTTTCTTTTTTAATATTTGGATTTTTGCTGCTTTAAATCCCATAATTCACTATTTTTTTCTGCTTACTTCTTTATACCAGCTTTTCTCACCTCTCTTGTCTTTATTATTTATTCTTTTTTACCCTTTTGTTTTGTTTTTGCATTTACTTAAGCAAGGATCTTTTTTTGATTGCTATTTACTAGAAGTACTTTCTTATGATGTAGTTGTATACAATTATGATACGAATATTTATTTTTTGTGTTTATACATCGTGATTTCTTTTTTGAGTATTAAATCAAGAAAAGCATTTATAGTATTAAATGTTTTGTTATTGGTATTTAACTTAAAGGTATTTGTTTTGGGGGTGTGATTACAGTAAGAAGTAAAAATACTTCTTACTGTAATGTTAAGAGTTAGTGCCAGTTTGTTTGTTAATAATTATTTGTATTTAATACTTTGTCTAAGGTATATTTTAAATCTTCATCTAAATCCATATTTGATTTCATCCAATTAAGGTATGAAGCATCATCTTTAGCAACTTGTGCGATTTCTTTTCCCTTGTGTTTTCCAAATTTAAACGTTTTAATTAAAACAGGTGTTCGTGTTAACTCTACTAAACGCTCAATTGGATTATAATCAGGGTAAAGTTCTCTTGCTTTTGCAATAAGTTTTGATAAAAAGAGTTTCATTACTAAAACATCTCCCAGTGCATCATGGGCTTTTATAACAACATTAAGTTTAGCAGCTTCATCTTTTTCTGTTTTATACAGTTCAAGGGCGTATCTTAAGTACTGTAAACGATGATAAGGAAGATCTGGGAAAAGGTGTTTTGCACACCTTAAGGTATCAATTAACTGTAAGTTATTTTCAAAACCTTCTTTTTTTATCATTCCTAAATCAAAAGAAATATTATGAGCAATTAAATAGTTCTCATTTGTATTTAATTCTAATAATTTTTTATAAAAGTTTGTTTGGGTAGCTATAGGTTTACCTTCAAACATATCAGGAGTAAGATTATGTACTTCCATAGCTTCAATTTTAATTTTTTCTTCGCTTGCGCATAATTCATCAAACACTTCTAATGAAGAGTCTTGATTAATAATCATAGCGCCAAACTGTATGATTCTATCTTCGTCTCTATTTCCTGTTGTTTCTGTATCAAATAATATATATTTTGCCATATTTTTTCCTTCTTTATATAATCAACATACCATCACCATAAGAGAAGAATCGATACTCTTCTTTTATGGCTTCTTGGTATATTTCCATGGTTTTTTCTAAACCTACAAAACTTGCAATTAACATAATCAAAGTGGATTTTGGTAAATGAAAGTTTGTAAGCAGGTGGTCTACTTTAATGGGTTTGTTTGAGGTATTTAAAAATAAGTCACACTCTCCTTGTATCATATTTGTTCGTGCATAATATTCTACTGTTCGTGTAACAGTTGTTCCAACTGCTAAGGTTTTTGTAGCCATATCAAGTGCTTCTTTTGCATCTATTCCTATATGAAAATATTCACTGTGCATGGGATGATCTAAAATATTAGTGGCATCTACTGGTTTAAAGGTACCTGCACCTACATGTAAAGTAAGATAATTTACCTTATATTTTTTATTTATTTTTTCAAGTAAGTCTTTAGTAAAATGTAATGATGCTGTAGGGGCTGCTACTGCTCCATAGTTTTTAGCAAAAAGTGTTTGATAATCTTCATTGTCTTTTTGTACATCTTCCCTGTTCATATAATGAGGTAAAGGTAAATGCCCAATGGTATTTAATAAATCAATAAGTTCTATAAACTCCAGTTGTTTATCATTTTGGAAAAATTTTACAACACGGGTTCCATTATCATTGATTTCTAGAACTTCAACACTAAGGTTTTGTTCAAAATACAAAACAGAGCCAATATTGACTTTTCCTTTAATCATTACTAAAAATCGGTTCATAAATAAAGCTTTATTAAATAAAAGCTCAACCTTTCCACCTGTGTCTTTTTTCCCAAAAATACGGGCCTTTATGACTTTTGTATCGTTTAAAAATACAGACAGGTTTTCAGGTAAAAAATCCATTAAATGTTCAAAAGTAGAATGAATAATTTCATTCTTTTCTCGATTATATACTAAGAGTTTTGCTTTATCTGCTGGATACAGTGGCTTGCTTGCTATGAGTTCTTGTGGTAACTCATAGTCGTAACTTGAGGTTTTCAGTGGATCTAAAATTTTATTCTTCATCTTCTTCTTTACTACTTGGATTAAATATTTTTGCTATATAAATGGATACACCATATAAGATTATTAAAGGACCTGCCATTAAAAATTGTGTTATTACATCAGGAGGGGTTAATAAAGCTGAAAATATAAAAATGATAACAACAGCATATTTAAAAAAATCTTTTAACATTTTTTCATCAACTAAACCAATTTTTGCTAAAAAGAATGTGATTACAGGTAATTCAAACGATACCCCAAACCCAAACAATAATTTAGTGAAGAAACCGACATACTTCCCAATACTTGGTAAAATTGTTACAACAGTAGAACCAAAAGCAATTAAAAATTCAAAACCAAAAGGTACTACTACATAATAGGCAAAAGCTGCACCTGATACAAACATTAATGTTGCAAAAAATACAAAAGGAAATACCAGTTTTTTTTCATGATCATAAAGACCAGGTGCCATAAATAACCATAACTGCCAAAATATAACAGGTAAGGAAAGAAAAAAAGCTGAAAAGAAAGAGACTTTTAAGGCTGTGAAAAATGTTTCTTGTATTTCAATTGCAACCATTTTAGAACTCTCTGGCAAAGCTGCTTTAACAGGTTCCATCATCCATTCTAAAATAGGTTCGTAAAATGAAAAACAAATAAAGAACATAACTATTAGCGTAAGAACACTAATAGCCAAACGTTTTCGTAAGTCAGCAATATGAGGTTTTAGTTCTTCAAACATTATTTATCATCCTCATTTTTTTTTACTTTAAACTTATCGCTTGCTTTTTTTACTTGTTTATCTTTAACTTCATTTACTTCTTCTACTTGTGCTTCTTTAATTTCTTCATTTTTAACGTGTACACTTAGAGGTTCATCGTCTTTATCTTCTAAAGAAGAAGATAAGTTATCTAAAGAAACAGAACTTTTCGCATTTTCTATTTGCGCTTTAAATTTATTTGCTTCTGCTTTCATATCAGAAATATTAAGTTCACTGTCTAAGGTAGATTTTGCATCATCAATACCTGATTTGAATTTTTTTAAAAATTTTGCAATTTCAACCATTGCCGTTGGTAATTTATCTGGCCCCAAAGCAATAATAGCAATAATAGCTACCAAAAGTATTTCCATAAAACCCATTCCGAACATATATTCTCCATTATTTAAACAATATTTGATTTCATTTATTAACAAAAGTATAGTATTTGTAAATATACTTTTTTTTCAACGTTTAAAAGATAAGATTTTACCTAATTTTTGATAAAATTACACAAAATAATTAAGGTTGCCTATGAAATTGTTAGTATTATTACTTGTTGGTTTTATTTTGTATTTAATTTCACGTTCTTATAAAACAGAAAAGTTTGTTAATATTAATCTAAACGTTAAAGACAGATATACAGGTGACTTAATGCATCATGAAGCGGGCTTGTTAGTTGCTTTAATGGCAAAAGTTGCAAAAGCAGATGGTAATGTATCTGAATTAGAAGCACAAGTCTTAAAACACACCTTTTCAGATATCTCTTCTCATTTTGAAAATCAAGAAGAAATTAGAGAAAAATTAAAAGAAATTTTTAATAAAGAAAAAGAGAGTTTTGATAATACAATTGATATTTGTACTAAACTTTATAAATTAACATCAAACGATTATGTTAAACGTGTAAAAGTTTTAGAATATTTATTAAACCTTGCTTTTATAGACAAGGATTTTTCTAAAACTGAAGAAATGATTGTTGAAGATATTGCAAGTGCTTTAAAAATCAAACAAAATGATTATGAGAATATAGTACAAAATTTTAAGAACTTTTATGCAAATGCTGCACAAAATGCAAGTAAAACATTAGATGAAGCGTATGAAATATTGGGTATTAATCAAGAAAGTGATGACAAAACAATTAAAAATGCTTATCGCGCATTGGTTAAAAAATATCACCCAGACATCATTACAGGACAGGGTGCTAGTCAAAATATTATAGATGAAGCTACCTCAAAATTACAAGAAATCAATGAAGCCTATGAAATGATTAAAGAAAGTAAAAAATAATTACTGTATACTTAAATATTAGAATTAGTTTTGGAATTAAAATAATAGAATAAAGGTTAAATTTGGCACAAAAATTTCCACATTCGTATATTGTGTGTACCTGCAAAAATGTTAGTTTATCAGAAATACTATTTGCAATAAAAGAAAAAAATGCCAAAAACCTAAAAGATATTGCTTTTTATACCGATGCTGGAAGTGCTTGTGGCTCTTGTACATCTAAAGAGAACGATGTAGGCGAGAAAAAGATGGATTTGTATTTAAATCAAATTCTAGATAAATATAATAAAAAATGAAGATAAAATGAAAAACGAAACATTAATAGAAGATATAAAAGAACTAATAAAAACCAATAAAGAAGATGTGATAGAAATTAATCCGAAGTTTTTGGAGTATTTCACGCAAGAAGAATTAGAACGTATCAGAGATGATTTAGTAATTAAAAAATTAACACAAAAAGAAAACAATTCATTATTTCTTGATGAAATTTATGAAAAAACAAAAAAAGATAAGATATAATAATTTTTACGAGGATTTTATAATGAATTTTGAAGATATAAAAAAACAATTAATTGAATTTTTAAAAACAGAAGTTGCAAAAACAGGACTTCAAAATGTAACAGTAGGAATTTCAGGTGGTTTAGATTCTGCAATTGTTGCCGTATTATGTAAAGAAGCCTTTGGTGATAAATTTTCTGGGGTTTTAATGCCTTCTCAGTTTTCATCCGATGGCTCAATTAATGACGCACTTGAATTATGTAAAAAATTTGATATTTCTTACGAAGTAGTTGAAATAAAACCAATGCTTGAAGCGTATATTAAAAATATGAATGATGATAAACTTAGAATTGGAAATTATTCAGCAAGAATTAGAATGTCTGTTTTATATGATATTTCTGCACGAGATAACTCTTTAGTAGTAGGAACTTCAAATAAAAGTGAAATTTTATTGGGTTATGGAACTATTTTTGGGGACATCGCCTGTGCTATTAATCCAATAGGAGAGATGTATAAAAGTGATGAATTTGAATTTGCTAAGTATTTAGGTGTTGTGGATGCTATAATTTTGAAAAAACCAAGTGCTGATTTATGGGAAGGTCAAAGTGATGAAGATGATCTTGGTTATTCTTATAGTGTAATGGACGAGGTCTTAAAACAATTAGTGGATGAGAATAAAAGTAAAGAAGAATTAATTAAAGACGGCGTAGAAAAAGAGTTAATTGAAATGTGTGAATATCGAATAAAAAGTAATGCGTTTAAAGGGAAGTTACCTATAATTGCAAATATTAAAGGATATTAGTATGAAAGAAATTGCATTTTACAGAGCCAGTGTTGACCAAGAAGAAATAAAACAACTTGAGTCTGCTTTGACATATACCAAAGATGGTTCTAAGGTTGAAAAGTTTGAAGAGAGTATCGCTCAGTTTGTTGGTTCAAAACATGCAGTTGCTACGTGTAACGCAACTGCTGCAATTCACTTAGCACTTAGCTCAATTAAGTTAAAACGTGGAGATAAGATTCTAATGTCGGTTAATTCTTTTGTGAATGTTCCCGAAGTAGTACGTCATTTTGATGCTGAACCTATTTTTATTGATATGAATATGGACGATATGAATATTGATTTAAATAAATTTGAAAAAGTTTTAGAAGAAAATAAATCAAAAAAATTAAGAGGTGCAATTATCTCTTTTGTAGCAGGTCAAACCCCTGATTTAGATAGATTATATGATATTTGTAAAAAATACAATATTATTTTGATTGAAGATGCAACCTCTGCATTAGGTGTTACTTATAAGAATGAAACTATTGGGTCATTAAGAGCGGATATGACAATATTCTCAACCAATCCATCAAATGGGAAACATGCTGTTTCACGCTGTGGAGTTTTGGTTACAAATAATGAAGAAATCGCTTCACGTGCGCGATTATTGCGAACACATGCCTTAACTACTACTTACGATGATTATGGAAATCTTGATTATATTTATGACATTGTTGATATTGGACATAAATACGATATGAGTGAATTAGATGCAGCTTTTTCTTTGGCACAATTACAAAAAACCAATAAGTTTATTAAAAGAAGAAAAGAAATTGCAAAAATGTATGAAGAAAGACTTGCTGGTGTAAAACACATAACAACACCTACTCATAAAGAAGAACATATTTTCACTCAGTATATTATTAAAGTATCAAGAAACAGAGATGCATTTGCAAGAGCATTAAAAGAAAAAGGAATTGCTACGGGGCTTAATTATATTCCTTTACATCTTTTATCTTATTATAAAAATAAATATTCAATTAAAATTACTGCTTATGGAACAGCTTTAACTTCTTACCAACAAATTCTTTCAATTCCAATGTATCCTGGATTAAGTGATGACGAAGTGAATTATATTTGTGACCAAATTATTGATATAGCATCTTCTTGGATTTAATTTGCGTCAAAAAATAATTTTATGGATAGAAGATTATCTTTTCTATCCAAACTCTTTTCAAAGATTACTTTCTTTTTTCTTATTGCCTTTAACTTTAATTTATATATTAATAATTACTTTTAAAAAAATAGGAGTTAAAAAAATAGATTTTTCGCTTCCTATTATTTCTATTGGGAATTTAATTGTAGGTGGCAGTGGTAAAACTCCTTTTGTTTTGGAATTAGCAAAAGATAAAGAGAATGTAGCAGTAATATTAAGAGGTTATGGACGAAACAGTAAAGGTTTATATATTGTATCTCATCGAGGGGATATCAAAGTAGACATTAATATTTCTGGGGATGAAGCTATGTTACTTGCTAATAGTTTACCAAAGGCTAGTATTATAGTTGCAGAAAATAGAAAAGAAGCTATTTTAAAAGCTAAAACGCTGGGATGTAGCCTTATCTTTTTAGACGATGGTTTTTCTAAATATGACATCAAAAAATTTGATATTTTATTAAAACCAAAACTTGAACCTGAAAACATATTTTGTTTGCCTTCTGGTGGTTATAGAGAACCAAAAATGATGTATGCCAGTGCAGATATCGTTTTGCAAGAAGGAATTGATTTTGAGCGAATGGTGACCTATAAATTAAACAATGATGTACTGTCTTCTTTGCCATTAAAACTGGTTCTATTAACAGCTATTTCAAAACCTAAGCGCTTATTGGATTTTTTACCAAGTTATACTATTCTTGAAGCTTATGCAGATCATCATACGTTTAAAAAAGAAGAGATTGATGAATTATTACTTAAGTATAAAGGTTATTCATTTATAACTACTTCAAAAGACTTGGTTAAATTAGAACAGTTTGCTATAAAAGATATCTATTTAATGTCTTTAGAATTAAGAATATTAAAAAGTATGGATAAAATGGATGAATATATTAGAAATTATTACAAAAATTAGTGTTCAAAATCTGCTTGTGGTTTATTAAAGTAATACCCTTGGGAATAATCAACTTCTAATTCTTCTAGTACAGCAAATATTTCTTCATTTTCAACAAATTCGGCAACCGTTTTTAAGCCTTGTTTTCTTGTAAATAATAAAATACTCTCAACAATATTTTTTTGATTTTCATCTTTATGGATATTTTTAATTAAAGAGCCATCAATTTTAATAAAATCAACTTTTAACTTAGCTAAATAAGAAAAGTTTGAATAACCGCTTCCAAAATCATCAATAGCAACTTTACATCCAAAATGCTTTACTTTATTAATAAAAGAAATAATATCTTCGAAGTTTTCAATGCCTTCTGATTCAACAATTTCTAAAATAAGTCGGGATCCACACTCGTATTCTTTCAATTTGTCATAAAGAAATTTACGCGTAGTATAAGATAAAATATCTTGAATGGTTAAATTAATAGAGAATTCAAAATCAAGATTTTGAAATTTCTTAAAGGTTTTTTCAATCATTATTTTGGTGAGTTCACCATATAGTTTTGCTTTTTTTGCATGCTCTAAAAATGAATAAGGAGAAAGAACTTTACCATCACGATCAATTAGTCTGATTAAGGCTTCATATTTACTTACTTTTTTTGTTTTATTATCAACTATAGCTTGATAATAAGGAACAATTCTATCTTCAGTAATAGCTTGTTTTATTTTCTCTATCATAATAATATTATTTCTGATTTTCTCTTTTAAGGATGACTCAGCATTAAAAAATACAATTTTTTTTCTTCGTTCTTTTGCTTCTTTTAACGCAATATGCGCAAGAGTGTAAATGTTTTTTCCTTTTGCAAATGCCATTCCAGAAGTAGTATTAATAGAGATATCATATTTAGCAATTTTATAATTAATATTTTCAAGTTCAAGAATCTTAAAATTAATACTTTTTAATAAAGATTCCCAATCTTTTGGGCGTTTAGAAACAATTGCAAATTCATCACCTGCAATTCTAAAAATATTATTTCCAAAAATAGTTTTTAAATTTTTTGTAAAAAGTTTAAGTACATTATCCCCTATATTGTATCCGAAGTAGTTATTGATTTCTGAAAATCTGTCTAAGTTAATTAAAATAAGAAGATATTTTTTTTCTTTTTTTTCAAAAAGTTTTAATAAGGCTTCTCTGTTGTTTACTTGTGTTAATTTATCCACTAAACTTTCTTTAATAATCTTATCTTTTAAAAATATTTCACTGACATCGGTACGTATACTTATATACTCAATGATTTTTCCTTTTTTATCAAAAATAGGAATCATAACTGCTTTTACGTAATACTCTTCTCCTTTTTTATTTTTATTTTTAAAAGTATTTTGCCAAACCTTTCCTTTTGTAAGGGTATTCCACATATTTACAAATAAAGAGTTTGGCGTATCAGGGTGTCTAATTATATTGTGGTTTTGACCTATTAGTTCTTCTTTTGTATATCCAGATGTTTGGCAAAACTTATCATTAACATAAATAATTTTGCCTTGTGCAT
>CAJXWI010000018.1 GCA_913062735.1 uncultured Arcobacter sp. | reverse complement strand
TCCTGCATAAACGATATCATCACCCTCGTTTGCAGAAACTCTATCATCACCTTCTTTTGTATAAAAAACATTGGCGTTTTCATCCCCTACTAATACATCACTATTAGAACTGGCACTAATTCCTTCAATATCAAAAAAAGTATCTCCAGAGGCATCTCCACCACTTGAATGCATATCATCCATATTAATTGCAATGGCTTCACTTGAACTAGCATAAGATAATAAATCTACCCCCTCTCCACCTTCTAATCTATCTGCACCACTCCCACCTTCTAAGATGTCATTACCACTGCCACCTTCTAAAGTATTAGAAGCATCATCTCCTACTATAAAATCATTAAAGTCTGTACCAATAACATTTTCAACTTCTATATAACTGTCTCCATTGGCATTTCCATAAGAGCCACCTTCTTTTAGGTTTACATGTACAGATGACTCCGCATCTTCATAAGAAACAGTATCTTCTCCAAGTCCTGCATTAATAGTATTAGCCCCAATACCAGAAATAATAGTATCTTTTCCAGCTCCTGTAATAATAGTATTATCACCCTCATTACTTATTACTAAATTATCTCCATGGTTTGCATTAATGATGTCATCTGTTTGTGTTCCCATAAAAACGTGATTTTCATCGTAGTTATCCAGATAATGGGCTAATTTCTCATTTGATGCAACTTGTTCAATAATAGAGCTGTTTACATCGATATACTCTTGATTTTCTTCTAAAGAAATAAGACTTAATAAAGAACTTAAATTTACTTTTGAACCATCAGGTAAATCAAGATGAGTGTTCGTTTTATCCCAAGATTCCCAATCTTTTAATACGAATACTTTTGAATTATTTTTAGCTTCTTCATCACTTAAATCTTTATCAAAGGTTTTTATAAATAAATTTCCATCTTCTAATTTAAACTGTAAATCATTTAAACTTTTTCCTCTAAATGAAAAAGCATCTTCACTTGCTTCAAAATTAAGATAAGGATTTTCTATTTCTACTAAAGATAATAACTCTTCAAATCTCTGTGCCGAAAGTTCTACGTCTTTTGGATCATCATTTTCAAAAGTTGCATCATTAGGAACAACTTCTCCACTTTCATCAAGTTTGTATCCGTCATAACCGATTTCAAGCAATATTTCAAAGGCTTCTTTTTTAGATAAACTATCATACAGGCTTAACTCCTCGTTATTTAAAAGAGCTGTTTGTTCAGATTCTTCATCTTTTTCATAAACGACAAGAAGTTTTTTAGCAATTTGTTCTAAATAATCCTTATAATCTATTTCTAATAATTCATCATTATCTTCATGTTCATCATAATTAAATTGAGCGATTACTGTATTTAATTTATTAAAATCTTCACTATAATGGTGCTCATCTAATGATAATTCTTCTGCCAAAGCAAAGACTTCATTCCAAGAAATAGTTTCAATCACGCGTGAGTTTTCTTCATCAAAGGCTTCGAGCGTTTCAGTTTTTTCTTCATTTAAAGAAGTAATATCATTTTGAAGTGCTGTTTTATCTTCTAATAAGAGCATTCTTTGCTCTAATAAATCATCCAGATGGTTTTGTATTTTTTCTTTTTCTAGTATTTGTGCTTTTATTTCTTCAGCACTTGCATTGTAATTAATTACAGGAACAAATACATTTAATATCTCTTCATTCTTACTTATAATATTTTGATTAAGAATACTTAATTTATCTTCTTTTATTTCTATTTTTTTATCAAACTCATCTGTTATTTTGGCTCTTTCTTCTAAATAAGCACTAATAACATCTTGTGTATTTTCTTCTAATAATCCATCAACATATTCTTTTTGCGTAGAAAAAGTATAGAGTGCATTAAAATTCTCAAAGGCTTCATTTTTTCCCGTACTATCTTCAATCGCCATAATTCGTGCATATTCATCACCAATAGCTTGAAGTAAAACTGGGTCTGTTATTATTTTGCCATCAACATCGATAATAATTTGCACTTCATTCATATAAGCGCTGTATTGTTTTGCTAAGTTTATATTATGATATAAGAGTTCCATATCAGCACGACTAGCATCATCAGGGTCACCTTCTAAAAACATTTCATTGGTTCTGTTCATAGCTCTTAATACATATTCATCTCCACCTTCGACATTAATAAAAGGCATATTTAAACTAAGTACATTTCCCATTAAAGTAGAAGCATCAGAGAAGTCGCCAAAATAGCCATTAATATTAATTCTATCATCGTTTTGGCTTACATCAATAGAAGGCATTCCAGCTGCATCAACTAATTGACCCCCAGGTTGTAAAAACATTCCTACTAATTGTTTTCCAAGAGTCTCCCCCATTTGTTTCATAGCTTCTTCATTTCCACCATCAGAACTATCACTAGAAGATAAATAATAGGTGCCACTTTCTTCATCAAAAAGATACTTGGCATCAGCAGTTGGAGGAGGAGGAGTACCTCCACCAAAAAGCCCTCCAATTATTCCTCCTATTATATTTCCAATGAAAGAACCGCCAAAAGCATAAACAAAAGCAACCGCCCAACCAATGGGACCAGTTGCCATACATATAGCCATTATTGCTCCAATTGCACTTCCAATTGAAGCGCCCATTGCTTCTTCTTTTGTATCCCAACCCATTATTTCATTTGCTAAAGCACTTCCTAAATACGCTCCGGCAGCTCCGGCAAAAGCAACAGGAAATGAAGCTGGAACTGTTATTGTTGACGCAAGGCTATCCCCAGCTATTGTAGCTGCAGAAAAAACACCTGCCAAAGATTGTGTAGTAGCCAGAATAGTTACACTAAATCCTAAAGTAAAAGTAAGTGCAAAGTCTGCAAAATCACCTACAAATGTTCCATCCATTCCTAAAATATCGGATATATTGTCATTTTTAGAAAAATATGTAGAAACAGCAAAAGATGCAACAGCGCCTTTTAGATTATCCAATCCTTCTTTTTGTACATCAAAATCAGTTGTTTTAGTGTAGGATGAAAAATCTGCTATGGTTGCTACAGTTGTAGATATAGAAACCTTTTCAATATTAGAAAAATTTTGGTTATTATTAATAATCAAACTACCCACTTGATTAATGGCAGTATTTAAAACTGCTGAATAATCGGCACCACTTTGGGATTCATTTTCTTCTGCTTGATTATCACTTTGTTCTTCGGCACTTAAACCAGAATTTTCATCGTTATCTGGGGTATCGTAATCGTCAGGATTGTATTCGGCTTCAATACTTCCAGTTTCACTATCAAAATCAATGATTGGTAGATTTATTACTGATTGTTCACCATTTTCATCAACTGAATTTAATTCTATAAAAGTTTTATTATCGTGCGAGTATTCTAAATTACCATTTTCATCATATGCTTTTACTCCATACTCTTTGACACTACCATCAGCATTTAGTACTTGTGGTTCTAGGGTATATTTATCATAATTGCCATTTTCATTTTTAACTAGATATATTCTATTACCATTCTCTAATTTTACATCTAGTATATCTCCATAGCCACCTTCTAGTTTAGAGATATTATCTTTTTGCATATCCATCCATGTTAAAAAGTCGAAGGATGAAATATCTCCATTATTAAGATACTCTTCATGTAATGCATTATAAATTTTTAAAGTATCTATAACTTTCAATATTGAATGTGAATCTCCTGATATAGCAATATTCTTTCCAATATCTTCATTTAATGAATGAATACTATTTATTCCATCTTTTGCATGTATATTTGTAATTTTCGAGGCTACTTCTTCTGAATCTTTATTATTATTAAATCGTATATACGCATCAAATACATCTTTTGAAATTTCTTTATCTAATAATATTTCTCCTGATGACAAAGTATTATATAGATGATATTTTCCGTCTTCTGTTTGTGCTACATTAATATTCAAATCTTTTGCGCCTGGTGCATTTTGAGTATGTGATTCATCTATATAATCAGGATATGCAGCTGTTCCCATCTGTGATTCTGCACCACCAAGAGAATGTCCAGTCATTATAATGTAATCAGATTTTGTGATAATTCCATCTTCTATTAATTCATTCATAAAGGTTGACATAGATATAAATTGTTCAGGCACAGTTTTTGCTACTAATTCTGCATCAGCGAGTAAATCATATGTATCTTCAGTACCTCTATTTGCAATTACTATTTCACCTGTTTCTCTATTTTTGAAGGCTATCCCATAATATCCTGTTTCTTGATCATCAAAAGTTCCTATTATTTTATATCCACTTTCGTTATCAAAATCATACTGAACCTGTCCATTATCATAATTAATTTGCTCAACTAGTCCTAGAATTTTCTTTGCTTCCGATGCTGTAAAATCTTGTTTTCCAAAAATATTTCTTTTTGTCAATTCATTAAAAAGGTCTGTTGGTAACATATCTTTATTTAATTCTTTATATGAAGCTTTTGATATTAAAGCATTTTCTAAGAACTTCTCTAAATCTAAACTCATTTATTATCCTTTTTATATGGGTTAGGTATGATTTTTTCTCTAAAGTAATAATTTGTAACATCATTACAAGTCAAACCTGAGTTATGAAACTGGCTTCCAATAAAATTCAGGTACCAACCTCCCCAAAATATTCTTTCTGTTTTAATTGCCAATATTTCACTGGTATTTTTATTGATTAAAGAAAACGTTTCATATGTTATTTTCAATAATTCATTCTTATCATTTTGTATTATTTCTATATAAGGACTCTTTGGAACTTTGATAACATTTTGAAGGTTATATTTTTTAATAATTTTGTCTGAGTAAGCACATGATTTTTTATATTTGTCACTATTTAATGAAAAATCGTTAAAACTATTATTGCAATAATTCTCATATCCTCTTTCTATTGTCGCTTTATCCTCACTTTTCTTTATTACATTCAAAGACGCTACGATACTACTGTCTTCTACAAAATAGTATTTATCATTTTTAAATCTCTTTTTTAAATATTTAGGAATTTTCTTTAATCTTTCAGAATTTTCACTTAACTCTTTTTCTGTCATTAAAATTGAGAATTCTGATTTTTTCTTTTTTTCAAATACTTTCTTAATATTTTTTTCAATTTTTATTCTTTCTTCTAGATTATCATTTGGGGAAAATTTTGCATAATAAACATTATAAACTTGAGAAAAGTCACTTGAGAAGTAATCCGTATGGTTTAATCTATAAGTATGAATTTTGTCATGTTGATAATAACTAGAAGAAACAGATTTTAATCCTCCTCTTAAGAACCAATAATCTTTTTGTTCTTGGGTATCAGTAACTGTTCTATTAATTTTAATGGCTGGTTGAATAAAACAAAGAGATTTAAAATATGCATAACCTAAGATGTGATCTCCTATTGGGAAAAGGACTAAAATAATCAATAATATTCGTCTTTTTAGTTTACAAATTCTTTTAAATATCCACATAATTAAAGGTACAAAAACTAAATAATATATCACTAAAGGTAAAAGTATTAATACTAAAATCATCAAGCAACCTTTCTTTTTTCATAAAAGCTATTAGTAAAAACTATATTTTCTTTAAAATCAAGGCGAATAGGAAAAAAATTGCAGGAGCATACATTAGTAAGTGAGAAGATTGGTTTTTTATTCAACGCAGAGCTTGATGTAAAGATAGCTTTTAATAATGGCTTTTTAAAATCATTATCTTTATGATTTCCAGTACCATCGAATCCAACAAAAAGCTGTATCTTATTACTCATTTTTCATCCTTAGTAAATAATTCATTTAAATATAATTTAATCTTTTCATAACGGCTTAATTTATAAGGTACAAATTTATACGTACTTTCATCTATAAAAATATCTAAGTTAATACTCATACTTTTTAACTCATTTAAACCTTGGGCTTTTTTTATTTTTGTAGGAGAGCACCAAAAATAAGTTGCTTCTCTTTTTCTTTTTTTAAAATAAACATATTTTGTTTCACATCTAAATCCGATATCATTTCCTAGAAAAAAATACTTATTAGGTACTTCGTAGAATTCTCTTCCAACACCTTTTATTCCCATGTGAGTACCAGCTCTAACTTTTGGGCTGTGCCTTGCATTTGTTATGCCTGTTTTATTAAAGCCATGAGAAGAATCACCATAGGCACTTAAAAGAACATACTTAGAATAAGAATTGTTTTGTCCATCATCATGTTTTCTATAAACCTTAAGTTCACTAGATCTATAATCCCATTTACAAGCAGACTTATCAACTAAATCTATCAGAAGTTTTATATTAAACGTTTTGCTATTTATTACTTGACCTCTAACGGTTAAGATTTTTTTATTTGAACCTGTATTAAAGTCTTTTCTAACACAAGCTTTATTTTCATCATTATTACTTACATAATAAGAAAGTAAGGAAATCGTTAATCTCTCATCTAAAGTACCCCTAATACTTAATTCTCTTTTTTTAGTTTCAATTAAATCTTTCATACTTGAATTTCCAGATAAATTTACACTTGATAAGAGGAAAAGGAAAAGAACTATATTTTTCATCTATGTAATACCTTTAATCAACTTTTATTTTATATTCATTCTATTTATCTAGCTTTTTTAATCTATATTAAATAACAATAAATTACATTTTATAATTTTCATGAGAGTTTACTGAAACTTTACTTATCTTTTTCTTATATAAATAATAATTATTATTACTTTATAAAGTTGTTTATTTAAAATATTAATAATCATACTCAAAACCTGTCACAGTTTACGTCACAAAAATATTTTAGATAATTAAAGAAAATTAGTGAGAGATAAGATACTTTTATTATATTTATTGAAAATTACTTACTGATACTTCTTAAAAATAGGAATATCATTTTATTATTTTTGTTATTTCTATACTAATAATTAATTGAACATAATTAAAAAACCATTACTTAATCATTTTTCTACTCTTGAAGGTACTTCTTATTTTTAAAGGCATCTGTAAAGCTTTATTTTATAATATAAATCATTCATATTTTTTTCATCTTCTTGTATTTATATTTCAAGAATCATTTTTATTTTTCCCTATCTTATGTTAAAATTCTTGTAAGAAAGAAAGGCAACAATGTCATTGGTATCTCTTAAAAAAAGTCTTGAAATTGATAAAAACCTTTATGCTAGGAATCCCCATTTTGGCATGGATATTTATGCTAAAGATTTTGAAGTCGATTCTTGTATTATTTTAGAAAATAATGGAGAGGGATTAAAAGGTATACCTATAAAGTGTGCTTATTATGAACTAAATCTTTCTCTTGTGGGTACATCAACGCGTCAAATCAATCAATTTGAGTATAAAATATCTCCTCATTCTTTACAACTAATACTTGCAAAAGATATGCACTCCTTTTTATATGAAAAAAATAGCCATGAGTACATTATTTTATTTGATGAAAACTTTTTAACAAAAGAAATGCAAGAATTAATCTTATTTCATAGAGAAAATCAGGTCTTAGCTCTTTTAGATACTTCTTCTTTTAATAAAGTACTTGAACTCTACAAACAAATTGATTGTGAATTTAAAAAGAAAGACATTAACTATATAGAATTTATTAAAACATTGTTAGCACAAATTTTATATTTCTTAAAAAGAGAAAAACTAAATTATAAAAAAGTAATCTATACAAGGCAAGAACACTTATCAAATCAATTTTTATCTTTAGTAGAAGAATCATTTTTAACAAAAAAAACCTTGCAAGAATATGCGTTCATGCTAAATATAACTCCTAAGTATTTAAGTAAGATTATAAAAGATACACACAACAAAAGTGCCCTGTATTGTATTCATACACGTCTAATAAAAGAAATCCAGTACTTATTGTGTTATTCACATAAAAGTATTAAAGAAATATGCTCTTATTTAAATTTTAAGGATATTTCAACTTTGGGAAGATTTTTTAAAAAATACGAAAATATTACCTTAAAAGAATACAGACTTAAATATCAAATACAAGCCACAAAAAGGTAGTTTTGCACATAAATGCGAAAAATTTACCTTTATTTTATTCTTTTTACCAGTTATACTTTAAAAAAGGAAAAATATGATCTATGACCTAATTGGTATTTTGGGTGTTATTATGATTTTAATCGCTTATGCTTTAGTGCAATTAGGAAAACTTCATGTCAAGGATTTATCCTATTCTCTTTTAAATGCTTTTGGTGCTTTTTTAATTTTAATCTCTTTACTTATAGATTTTAATTTACCTGCTTTTTTAATGGAATTTTTTTGGTTGATTTTTTCAATTTTAGGAATATATAAATATATACAGAATAAGAATACAAAGGAAAAAAATGAATAATCTTGTACACAAAGAAGACTTTCCTCTTACAAAAGACATCTCTTATGTCAATGCGGCTAATGTTGCATTGATGCCATTAAGTTCCTGTGATGTCATTACTTCATGGCAAAAAAATGTAGCCATTAATGGCTGCTTGGATTTTAATGACATAGCAGAAGAAACAGCTTATGATGGCCTTAGAAAAGAAGGTGCAAAACTATTTTCATGCGATGAAAAAGATATAGCTGGGGGTTCCTCTTTTTCTGAACTCTTAAACTCAGTTGCTTGGGCTATTATGCCACGAAAAGGTCAAAATGTAGTTAGTACACAAATCGTTTTTCCAAGTACTTCTTTTTCATGGCTTAGAATTGCTTCTCATACCTCTTGTGAAATACGTTTTGTGAAAGCTAAGAATTCTTATGTAAATATTGATGATATTATTAAACAAATTGATAAAAATACTTCGCTTGTATCTATTTCTCATGTTGAATATACAGGAGGACAGGTATATGATTTGAAAAAACTAGCAGATGCGGCCCATGAACATGGAGCTTTATTAGTAGTAGATGCTACTCAATCAGCTGGTGCTATTCCTATTAATGCCCCTTTAAGTGGAGCAGATATTATAATATCAGGGGCTTATAAATGGTTATGTGGACCCTTTGGAGCTGCTTTAATGTATATAAGAGCTGAATTACAAACAAGTCTGGAACCAGGATTTGTGGGTTTCAGATCACATATAGATATGTGGGATTTAGATCCACAACGCATAACCTATGCGCCTAGTGCAAAAAGATTTGAAGCTTCAACTATGGCATTTGGATGTATTAAAGGACTAGAGGCCTCTATTAAATACCTAACAAATATAGGAATTTCTAGCATTTATGCACATAATATGATTTTAGCAAACAAACTCTTAGAAGGATTAAATACGCTGGATGCAAACATAGCCTCGGCCCAAAATAAAGAAGAAAGAACCTCTATAATTACTTGTACTATTAATAATAAGGACACAGCTTATATTGTAAATGAATTAAAAAAAAGAGGTGTTATTGCACATAAAAGACAACAATACATACGTTTTTCACCTCATCTTTATAATAATATAGAAGATATTGATAAAATACTCCTATCCCTAAAAGAAATTATCAAATAAGTTTGCGCGCTCTTAGAGACACAAGCTTATTTACTAAAACTATTGTGTATTTTCATTTATAAATAATGCATACGCTTTTGAAAGATTGGTGAGTTCATAGGATATTATTTCAGGCGTTTCATAAGAATGATTTTCTTTTATTAAGTTTTCTATTTTTTCATAATGTTCTTGTTTTGTTTTAATACTTAAGAGTCTTTCTTTATCCATACAAAGTTTATTCTCCCAAGTATAAAAAGAGTTTATTTTACTTATTTGTATGCAAGCAGCAAGTTTTTTTGTGATTAATAGTTGTGCTAGTTTTTTAGCCTCTTTTTTATTTCCTGTTGTTGTTTGAATGATTATATACATTTTACCTCATTTATTAAATCTTGTGGACTTAGAGAATAGTTGTTTTTATTGTAATTATTAGATGCAATACTGTGAGCTAATGATCCTGCGTATGCTGCTTCAAAAGGCAGATAATCTTGAGCTAAGAGAGCTAAAATTAGTCCTGATAATACATCTCCGCTGCCACCTTTACTCAAAGCTACATTTCCAAGAGTATTAATAAGTAAGTGTTCATCATTTACTATTAAGGTATTAGCGCCTTTTAAAAGAAGTGTTGTTTTAGGGTAAGCTTTTGAGAAAAGCAGTGCGTAATGAATTCTGTTGTTTTGTAATTCTTTGATGCTTATGTTTGCTAAGTTTGTTAGTTTTAATAAGGCTACGAACTCTTTTGGATGGGGAGTTAAAACTAACTTTTCATCTAAATACTCTTTTAGTAGTTCTTCATAAAACATATCGGCATCTATTACTTTCTTTATATTTAGATTGAGTATTTTTCTTAGTTCATCTTTTTCGTACTTTCCTAGGCCCATGCCTAAAGCAAGAGCTGTAGTATTTGAAGGTATTTTACTCTTTTGCATAATATGATAAGGAAGACTTAGTTTTTCTTGGCTTACGGTGGTAACCAATCCGGCCCCAAAAGAGAAGCAAGCATCAGCACACAATATTCCTGCGCCTTCTTTTTTTCCTATTACAATACAAGCATGTCCAAAACTTCCTTTATGGGCATTCTTTTTAGTACGTAAAGGCAAGCGCATATCTTTTTCATCTAATAAAAATACAGAACTAGAGCCTTCATAACACTCACGTTGAATTCCAAGATTTGATACTTTTATTTCTCCTACATAATCTTTCGCAAGATCTGAAAACAAAGAAGTTTTAAGAGCACCCATAGTAATAGTGGTATCTGCTATAAACGCTTTTGAGAGTATTTGCCCTTTTTTGTTTATTCCACTTGGAATATCGCAAGCAATTTTATAAGCATCTAGGCGGTTTAGTTTATCAATGATAGTTTTTGAAATGTCATCAAGTTCTTTATTAAGACCTGAGCCAAATAAACAATCTACTATTACATCGCATTTTGATACATATGTACAGCACTCAATTCCAAGAGCAAGGGCTCGTTTGAGTTGAAGTATAGCTAAAGGACTTTTTGCCTCATATGGCAAATATAAACGCACATCATAAGAAGAATATAACATTCTTGCAAGTGCTATTCCATCTGCTCCATTATTACCAGAACCTGCTACTATTAAAACAGATTCATGTGAAGAAAACTTATTTTGAATAAAAGTACACATAGAAAAAGCAGCCTGCTCCATCAATAAGTCTTCACTTAGATGAAAGTCTTCATAACATTTCTGATCAAATTGATTCACTTCATAAAAAACTTTTTGCATGCTCTTCCTTTTATTCTTTAATTTTTAAACTTCCAATCCTCTTTTTTCAATACTTCTTTTATTTTATCTTTTACATCACCTTGCAGTTCTATCCACTCATCTTTAATAGCACCACCACAAGCAAGTTTTTTCTTTAGTAGTTTAAGTACTGCTTTTTTTTCTTCTTCTTTTATATAAAAGCGCCCTACTAACGTAACTGGTTTACCTTTACGTTTTTCATAGGTAAAAACAAGTTGATGTTGATTCTTAGGCAGAATACTTTTACTTGGCTGTTTTTTCTTGTCTTCTTTTTTTGTATCATATTTTTCTTCATCTAAGGAAGCACCCATGTTAAACATTATGAAAAATCCTTTACGCGTGATTGTATATCTATATCTTCTATACTGACAAAATCATTTATTTTATATTGTTCAATGGCAACTCTTCCAATCATTGCAGCATTATCACTGCAGTATTGTAAAGAAGATAAATGTAAGGTCGTTTTATATTGAGAACATAAGTCTTCTAACTGCCCTCTTAGATATAAATTAGCACTTGCCCCACCTACAATTGCAAAGTCTTTTGGAGCTTTGATTTTAAAAAGCTTTTTTATTTTTTGCATAAGGTGATCAACTGCTGTTTTTTGAAAACAGGCGCAAATATCTGCTCTGTCTTGTTCATTGTTTTTATCAATAGTCTCTATTGCTAGTCTAACTGCATTTTTAAGTCCAGAATACGAAAAAGCTATTTTAGGACTTTGTTTTAAAGGAATAGGAAAAGCAAAACGGGTAATGTCCCCTTTTAATGCGTAGTCTTGAACCACAGGGCCACCTGGATAACCCATACCTAACATCTTAGATACTTTATCAAAACTCTCTCCAAAACTATCATCCATGGTACTTGCAATAATCTCCATGTCTTTTAGAGCATTGGCTTCAATAATTTGTGTATGTCCCCCTGAAACCAATAATATACTCATAGGTAAAATACTTTCTTTTTCTATGAAAAGAGAATAGATATGTCCTTTTAAATGATTCACTGCAATTAAAGGCAAGTCTAAGGCCAATGCAAGTGCTTTTGCCATCATCACACCTTCCATCAAAGTAACGGATAAACCAGGCGCATTCGTAACTGCTATTGCTTTTAGTTGTGGAAAGTATTCTTTGCACTCTTCTAATATTTTAGGCAGGGCTTCTACATGCAAACGTGCTGCTAATTCTGGCACTACTCCACCATATGCAGAGTGCTGTAGTTCTTGTGATATTTTCTTATGATAAATCAGTTCTTTTGTTTCTATATTTGTAATGGCTAAAGAACTGTCATCACAGCTTGATTCTATACTTAAAATCATTTATTATTTTTTCCTTTTTCTTGATTCATACATTATTATTATTTTCTTTTGTTATAAATTTTAAAGCAAGTTCTAAAGGTCCATAACCAGAATCTGCATTAATATGTCCCGCATCTTTTAGAATCGTCATAGGAATATTTAATTCTTTTTGTAAGTTTTTAGCTTCTTCTTCATTTAAATAGGGATCATTACTTGAGGCAATTAAATAGGCTTTTTGTGTTTTCAAGTCTTTTGGATAAGTATAAGGAAAAAAAGTATTCAATTCTTTTATCTCACAATTAATTCGTACAGGAGCAACCAGAAGTAATTTTTCTACTACTAAATTTAGTTCTTCTTCTATCTGAAACCAAAGAATATTTCCTAAAGAATGGCATATAACGATATCTGGTTTAAAGTGTTCAAGTTCTTTTTTTAGATATTTCATCCAATCTTTTAGTTTAGGTAAATCTTTGTGAGGCAAAGATGGAAAAGAAACGGTATAGTTAAGTTTTATCAAGTCCATTGCTAAATGTGCTTGCCAATGAGGATAAGAGCTACCACCCCACCCATGTAGAATTAAGACTTTTTTACTCATTATTTCATACTCGATACACATCTAACAAAATTCATTTTATTTCTATTGTCATAATAAGGTGTTCCAGAAATAAAGTGCATATAATCCGCATAAAACCAAAATGTTCTGGCGTGTGCTTTTATTGCCCAATATTGTGCAGGAAGAGCATATTTAAATTCTTTTATAATATACGTAAGGTCATTTGATTTATCAACAATTGTTTTTAATTCTTTAATATCTGGTAAACGCCAATTTCGTAAACCTGCATGTACCAGTTCTTCACAATAAGGTTCTGCTTCTTTGTGCGATTGTTTAATCGTAACTGTTGTTTCATCATCAACCCAAATCAATTTATTTGCATAATCTTTTACCACATTCGTAGTTGAAAATCTTGTCGTATCTTTTGCATTTAAAAAAATGCAAAAAGTTAATAGAATTAAGATAAATTTCATGCCATTTCCTTAATATTGATTTTACTTATATTTAAGAGTTCTACTTCTTCTTTTTTAAATACTTCTAATTCATATTTATAGTTTTTTTTATACAACAAGCCTACAAGCTCTTTTGGTGAGTCTTTTAAAGGAGCTACTTTATTATGAGTTTTCCATTCATCATACTTGTCTTCATAGTGTTTTAACATTCTAGCCTCAAAAGCATTTCGTGTAAAAATCAAATAAATAACAAGTGCCAATAAAATCCCAAAAGGAAACATTAAATCAAGACTCACAATAACTCCTTA